>DATFVB010000368.1 GCA_035260525.1 Thermoanaerobaculia bacterium | reverse complement strand
AAAAAAAAAATCCGAGCTCGGCGCCGCTTACAAGGTGCTGGTCGCGCTCGTCGCCCTCTTCGCGCTGACGGTTCGTCTGCTTCGCCTCGATCATTTCTCCTTTTGGCTCGACGAGATCATGCAGGCCTCGTTCATTCGCGGGACGTGGTCGGAATGCTGGGGATCGCTCAAATTCGACGCGGTCCATCCTCCGTTGGATTACGTGATCGATCGGCTCTTTGGCCTTCTCGGTCCGACCGACGCGGCGCGACGGCTGTGTCCCGTCGTGTGGGGCACGCTCTCGATTCTCGCGATCGGGTTTCTCGTCGGGCGACGCGCCGGGCGGCGGGCGGGGCTTCTCTCCGCCGTGTTCGTCGCCGCCGCTCCGTTTCACGTTCGTTACTCACAGGAGCTGCGGCCATATTCGCTCGGTCTCCTGACCTTCCTGACGGCGCTGCTCTGTCTCGACGGCTTCCTCCGATGGGGAGGCGGACGGCGACTGGTCGTTCTCTATCTGGCATGCCTCGCCACGGCCTACTCCCTGTACATCGCCGCGATCGTGCTGGGCATCGCCGCTGCCGCCATGCTGATCGACGAAGCGAGATCGCCTGATGCGGCGCGGTCGCGGCGGGCGAGACGATTCCTCCTCTGGAGTCCCGCATTCCTCGCCCTGCTCTTCGTCGCTTACCTGCCGTGGCTTCCCGTCGTCCGCGTCGCGGCCGGACGGACGCCGGAAACCGCCGCTCCGCCCCTGTCGTGGACGCGCCTCGGCGCCCTTTTCTCGTTCTACGGATTCGCTCCGAACGAAGGCTACGCGCCAGGCGCCGGCGATCTCGCGTACGCGGCGCTGGCGGCGACCGGTGCGTTTTGCGCCCTGAGGCGCCGCGGAACCCGCTTCGTCGTCATCGGCATGGTGGGCGGGGCCTTCGTGATCGAATCGCTCGAGCACGTCCATCCGCATTTCGCCGTCTCGCGTCATTTCCTGCCGGTCGGCATCGTGATCCCGATCCTCGCGGCGATCGCCGTGGCACGCCTCGGAAACCGGAGCCTGCTGCGCATCGGCGCAACCGCGGCCGTCGTTCTCCTGGTCCTCGCCGGCGATCTTCACGGGCTGCGGTCGTATTTTCGGGACGGCCGCCCCGACTGGCGCCCGCTGGCCCGTTTCCTGAACGCCCGACCCGCCGGAGAAAGGATCATCACGGAGAATGCGTACGCGCAGGTGTGTCTGGCCTACTACGTCGAGGGACCGTATTGGCTCCGTCGCTCGCACCCCTGGACGCGGCCGCTCGACTCCGTCGCCGGCGACCCGAGGGCCATTTCGAAGTTCTGGTCACCGGGACAGGACGCGTCGCTCGTGCTCGTCCATGCCGGCTCCCAATCGCCGGCGCTGAAGGAATGGGCGCGCCCCTTCCCTTCCCTGAGGTTTCCGACCGCCGAAGGGGGCGCGATCGTCAAGCGCCTCGACCACCAGATCCGTCCGGCGGCGCTCCCCTGAGACGCTTCGTCACTCTCCCCGGGTTCGTGGGCAAGGTCTCCACGTCGGCACGGTCAAAGCTCGGTCATGGCGAGGTTTTTTCTGCTTTTCCGCCACGGTTTCGGAAAAGGCTGTGCAGAAGCTGCGGAAATCAGAGCGAAAACGCTGGTTGGCGCGGGGAACGGGGCGATTGCACACGTTCCTGTGCATCTCGGTAAACCACTGAAGAACCTCATCTTGATATTTTTCTGCCGCATGACGGGCCGTTTTTCGGGCCTCCGAACGCTGACGCTCTTTTTTTCCACATGGATGCCGTTATTTTCGTGAGATTTACATCCGCTCGATGCCCGCTCCGATCGTCCTCAGACGTGCTCGCCGTACTCGGATTTGAGCGTCGCGACGATCTCTCCGAGCGTGACGCCCACCTCGACCGAATCGAGCATCGCGGGGATCAGGTTCCGGCTCTCACGGGCGTCGGCGAGCAGAGCGGCGCGGGCCCGTTCGACCGCTTTCGGGTCCCGGCGGTCGCGAAACGCGCGCAGGCGACGCACCTGGTCCTCCTCGACCTCCCGTCCGATCGTCAGGAGCGGAGGCACGACCGATTCCTCCTCGACGAAGCGATTGACGCCCACGATCACCCGCTCTCCCGACTCGACCTGCCGCTGCGCCGCAAACGCCGCGTCCTCGATCGCCCGGGAAAAGAAGCCGTTGGCGATCGCCGCGAGCGATCCGCCGAGCGCGTCGATCTTCGCGATGAGCTCCCGCGCGCGGTCGTGGATCTCGCGCGTCCAGGATTCGACGAGGAACGACCCTCCGAGCGGATCGACGACGTCCGCGACGCCCGATTCCCAGGCGATCACCTGCTGCGTGCGGAGCGCGAGCTTGGCCGAGTCTTCCGTCGGCAGCGCGAGCGCCTCGTCGTAGGCGTTGGTGTGGAGCGACTGCGCGCCGCCGAGAACGGCCGACAGCGCCTCGAGGGTCGTCCGGACGACGTTGACCGGCGGCTGCTGCGCCGTGAGCGTCGAGCCGGCCGTCTGGGCGTGGAAGCGCAGGTAGCCGGAGCGCGGGTTCTTCGCCCCGAACCGGTCGCGCACGATCTCGGCCCACAGCGCCCGCGCGGCGCGGAATTTCGCAGCCTCCTCGAAGAAGTTCGAGTGCGCATTGAAGAAAAACGACAGGCGCGGCGCGAAGTCGTCGATCGCGAGCCCGCGCGCGAGCGCCGCCTCCACGTAAGCGATTCCGTTGGCCAGCGTGAAGGCGACTTCCTCCACGGCGGTCGCGCCCGCCTCCCGGATGTGGTACCCCGAGATCGAGATCGTGTTCCAGCGCGGCACGGAGTCGCGGCAGAACTCGAAGACGTCGGTCGCGATCTTCATCGACGGCGCGGGCGGGAACGTGTACGTGCCCCGCGCGATGAACTCCTTCAGGACGTCGTTCTGCACGGTCCCCGACAGCGCCGCCCACGAAAATCCCCGGCGGCGCGCGGCCGCGAGGTAGAGCGCCAGGAGGATCGCGGCCGTCGAGTTGATCGTCATCGAGACGGAAACGCGGTCGAGCGGGAGCCCGTCGGTCAGGATCTCCATGTCCTCGATCGTCGCGACCGCGACGCCGACCTTCCCGACCTCGCCGCGCGCGAGGGGATCGTCGGAGTCGAAACCGATCTGGGTCGGCAGGTCGAAGGCGATCGACAGCCCGGTCTGGCCTCTCTCGAGAAGGTACTTGTACCGGGCGTTGGACTCGCGGGCGCTCCCGAACCCGGCGTATTGCCGCATCGTCCAGAAGCGCCCGCGGAAGCCGTCGGCGGAGAGCCCCCGCGTGTACGGAAACTCTCCGGGCGGGAGCGCGTTCCCCCGCGCGTCCTCGGGTCCGTAGGACGCGCGGATCGGGATCCCGGAGGATGTCGCTCCGGGGATCGCGCGCGCGCTTTTCTTCCCGTCGTCCGGCATGTCCGCCGATTGTATTCCGGACGGGTGAGACGGACCCGAATGATAGAATCTCGTTCCTTGGCTAATCATCTCTCCGGCAGGATCGAGAGCTTCGACGTCGTCGATCTCATCCAGTGGCTCGAAGTGCGCCGCGCGTCCGGGCGGCTCACGCTGACGCGCGGGTCGGATCGAAAGACGATCGACTGGAAGAACGGCGACATCGTCTACGTCTCCGGCGGCAGGCCCGCGGACCGGCTGGGCCAGGCGCTTTTGCGCTCGCGCGCCGTGCCGGTCTCCTGCCTTTACTCCTCACTCGCCCGGAACCTCGCCTCGGGCACGAAGCTCACGCGCGTCCTCCTCGAGGAGGACTGGATTCCACGCGACTCGCTCGCGGAGCTCGTCGGGGCTCTGGCGGAGAAGCTCCTGAAGGACGTCCTCACCTGGACGCGCGGGCGTTTCGAGTTCGACCCCGACTACCAGACCGAGGACCTCCTCCAGATCCACCTGAAGATCAAGGGACAGGTGATCGCCTTCCACGCGGTCAAGGCCATGGACGACACGGTCCGCTTCGATCGCTCGCGCGCGGGCGACGAGCTCGACGGGGAGGGGTGGGAGCAGGAGTTCCGGCCCGAGGCCGTCGAGGACGGGTTCTGGGACGTCGTCGCGAGGAGCGGCGAGGACGACATCGGCGCGGCCAAGGGGCGGGAGCTTTTCGTCCAGTTCCGGCGGTTCGCGGCGGCCCTCCATTCGAGGCTCGCCGCGCCCGTCGCATTCTTCCCGATCTTCGACGACACGGCGCGCTTCACGGCGGAGATTCTCGCTTCCGAAGAGGCGGCGGCCGCCTCCGAGCGCCTCCTCGGTCTCGCGCAGCTCGATCCCTTCTTCGCGGTCAACCTGCTCATGCTCGCCAATGCGTTCGCCGTCGGCGGCACGCGGCGCGTCGGGACCCTCCGGGAAGCGGCCCGGCGGATCGGCGACGCCGCGTTCCGCACGCTCGCCTGCGCGCTGATCGCGCCCGATCGGACGCCGCTTCCGGCCGCGGACGCGATCCCGAGAGCGCTGCGGCGCGGCTCGCTCGCGGCGGCCGTCGCCGCCTCGCACGCGGCTCCGCGGTGGAAAGCCGGGCGCGAAGAGGCTTACGCGGCCGGGCTGCTGCACGCGGTGCCGTATGCCGATCTCCTCGAGGCGGTCGCGCGCGCGCCGCTCCCCGCCGGGCGTTTCCGGGCGGCGACCCTCGAGCATTTTCGCCCCGTCGTCGGAAGGATCCGCGCCGAGGCCTGGCGGGCGACCGCCGAGATCGCCGACGTGCTCTCCGACGCCGGCAACCCCCGGGAATCGCCGCTCCTCTCGGCCGTCCGGTTCGCGCGCGCGGCGCTCCCTCAGTGCGCGATCGGCGCCATCCCCGTGCTCGGCCGCAAACCGCCGGCGCTCGATTCCGAATCGCGCGCGGAAGTCCGCCGTCTCTTCGAGTTCCTCGGCCTCGGCCAGCCGTGACGACCTCCGCGCGGAGGCCTCCGGCGCGCTTGCCCGCCGCGATCCTCACGGCGGCCGGCCTCGCCGGGATTCCCGCGGCGCTTCCGGCGCAGGACTCCGGCTTCCGGGAGAACGTCAGCGTGCGCGTCATGGACATCGACGTCGTCGTCACCGATCCTGCCGGGCGTCCCGTTCCGGACCTGCCGCGCGACGCCTTCCAGATCCGCGTCGACCGGCGCCCCGTCGACGTCGACTATTTCGCGGCGGTGCGCGACGGCGCGGTGCAGCGTTCCGATTTCCAGAACCTCTCGCCGGACCTGGTCGTGAAGCCGGGCGAGAGGGAGAGGGCGTCCGTGGCGCGTCATTTCCTCCTCTGGATCGACGACGCGAGCCTCGCGCCTCCGCGGCGCCGGAAGGCGATCGGCGCCCTGCGCGAGTTCATCGGACGGCTCGCTCCTTCCGACGAGGCGACGATCGTCGCGGAGCGGTCCCGCCCCGAGACGCTCGTCGACTGGACATCCCGGCGCGAAGCGCTCCTCGCCGCGGTCGATGCGCTTCCCGCCTCCGGCCCGGGCGGGCTCCGGCGCGTCGAGCGCGAGCGGCAGGCGATCCGCGAGATCGAGCTCGCCGGGCGCGTCGAACGTCAGAACCGCGCGCGCCTCTACGAGGCGGAGGTCTACGCGGAGACGAAGAAGACCATCGAGGACATGACCGACTCCCTCGCGCTCCTCGGGGACAAGGCGGGCAAGAAGGTCTTCCTCGTCCTCTCCGAGGGCTTCGAGCTCCAGCCCGGCGCGGCGATCCTGGCGCTGGCCGAGCGGCACGCCGTCCCGTCGCTCTCGTTCCGGCGCGACGTGACGCCGGAGCTCCGCCGGTTCATCGACCGCGCCAACGCCCTGGAGGCGACGGTCTTCACGATCGACGCCCGAGGCCTCCTCGCGCCCCCCGCCGACGCGGGCAACGACGCGCCGCTGGCGGCACGCTCGCTCTTCGCGCGGCAGGATACCGAATCCGGTCTCCTCCGGATGGCGGAGGAGACGGGCGGCGAGGCGATCCTCCGGACCAACGACGTCGGCGCGGCGCTCGCGGCGATCTTCCGCGACGTCTCGACCTACTACTCCCTCGGCGTCGACCTCAAGAACGTCGCGCCGAACGCGTCGCATCGCGTCGAGGTCGTGGTGTCGCGGCCGGGCCTGCGCGTCCGCGCCCGCCGGACGTACACCTCCGAGGACGAAGAGAAGAGGGTCGAGGACCGGGTGCACGCCACGCTCCTGACTTCCTCCTCCTACGCCGACCTCGCCCCGGTCGTACGGATGGGCCCTTCATCCCGCGAAGGCGGGCAGACGCTCGTCACGGTGGACGTCGAAGTCCCGGCGTCCGACCTGACGTTCCTCCCCGATGCCGGGCACGCGACGGCCCGCGCCGTCTATTACTTCGCGGCGATCGACGAGAAGGGGGAAACGACGCCGGTGACCCGCACGACCCAGTCGTACACGCTGGCGCCGTCGGAAACCCGCGGCGCGCGGCCCCTGGTCGAGAGAGTGTCGCTGCGGCTCCGGCGCGGGACCTATCGCCTCGTCGTCAACGTGCTCGACCCGGAGAGCGGGAGGATGGGGACGGCGCGCGCTCCCTTGCGCGTGGACTGAGCCGACGGCCCTAGGCGCTCGCCCGCCCGACTCGATGCACCGCCGCGCCAAGGCTTCGGCTCGACACGTCGCGGCGCCCGCCGCTCCGATTCTCGCGATCAGCGATTCTCGGTTCAGAACCACCCGATGGCGCAGCGAGGCGCGAGCCCGACGGGATGCGGACTGCCGGCCGGCGGCGAAGGCGTACCGAAAAGCGTCCGTCGAGCCGCCGGCCGGCAGTACGCGCCCGTCCGGCTCGATGCATCCGCCTTCGCCAAGGCTTCGGCGCGACCCGTTGCGGCGCCGGCTCGGTCAGCCGGAGGTCTTCGCCCGCCGCCCCCCCAGCGACTCCGAGGATCGCAATTTCTCGAGCGCCTTCGTCTCGATCTGGCGCACCCGCTCGCTCGAGATCTTCAGCGCCTCCGCGATCGCCCGCAGAGTCTCCGGCTCGCGGCCGTCGAGGCCGTAGCGGCGGACGAGGACCAGGCGTTCGCGCGGGAAGAGCCCTCGGACCGCCTGCTTCAGCGCACGAAGAGTCGAGTGACGGACGGCGGCCTCCTCGGCTCCGGGAACGAGCCCGCGATGCTCCGCATCGACGGCTTCCTGCCCGGCGTCGCTGTCGAGCGACACGTCCCCTCGCAGCCGCGCGAGCAGCCAGCGCACCTGCTGGGGTGACAAACCCGATTCCCGGGCGATCTCGACTTCCGAGGGAGGACGCCGCAGCTCTCCTTCGAGCTTCTGCAGGGTCTCGTAGAGGTGCGCGAGCAGCTGCCCGGGCCGGCGCGGAAGCCGCAGCGCACCGGACTGCCGCCGGAGCGCGGTCACGATCGCGTCGCGCACGTAGAAAACGGCGTAGGAGAGGAACCGGTTGGATTGCGCCGGGTCGTACCGGCGGGCGGCTTCCATCAGGCCGAGGTTGCCCTCGTGGACGAGGTCGAGGAGGGGAAGCGCGGCGCCGCGAAACCGCGAGGCGTAGGAGACGACGAAGCGCAGGTTCGCCTCGACCAGCGACCGGAGAGCGGCGGCGTCGCCCCGGCGAATCCGCCGTCCGAGCTCCCGCTCCTCGGCAGGGTCGAGCAGCGGGAATCGCGAGATCTCCGAAAGGTATCGCGTGAGGGTCTTGCCGCCCTCGCCGCGCGCACGCGTCACGGCTTGCGGAGGGCGCCGGCGGGCAGCTTGACGAGCGCGTACCGCTCGTCCGACGGCCGGTGGCGGGCGGCCTCCTTCTTGAGGTAGTCCACGAGCCGGTCCGCGCGCTGCTGCAGGCTCTCGAGCCTTTCCTTCATGTTCAGGATGACCTCGACCCCGGCGAGATTCACCCCGAGATCGCGGGTCAGCGTGAGGATGATCTCGAGGCGCTCGATCGTCTCGACGCCGTAAAGGCGGGTATTCCCCTCGGTGCGGTCGGGCTGGATGAGCCCTTCCCGCTCGTACATCCGGAGCGTCTGCGGGTGGATCGAATAGCGGCGCGCGATCTCTCCGATCAGCACCGAGCCGTCCTTGCGCGTCACGGTTCCTCCGCCGCGGGCGTCCCCTTCTTGGGGGCGCGAATCGTCAGGATGCCGCTCGACAGCGAAGCGGAGATCCGCTCGGCGTCGATGTCGTGGGGAATCTCGAACTCGCGGTCGAAATCGCCGTACACGCGCTCCATCCGGAGGAACCGGCTCGCGGGATCGACTTCCGGACGGGTTCCGCAGAGGCGGAGCTTCCCGTCCTCCACCTCGAGCTTCACGTCGGAGAGGGAGACGCCGGGGATCTCCACCCGAAAGACGTACTCGCGCGCCGACTCGAAGGCGTCGGCCGCCGGCGCCCAGCGCGAGGCGGCCCGCTCGTCGGATCCCTCCGGAAACTCCCGGCGATAGAGCACCTCCTCGAAGAGGCGGTTCATCTTCTCCTGGATCGCCATCAGCTCCTGCATGGAATTCCAGCGGAACGTCGCCATCGCACCTCGCGCGGGGAAAAAAAACGGGGCCCGCAGGCCCCGTCCGGTTTCAGCGCTTGCCGCCCTCGCTGTCGACGTACTCGGCGTCGATCACCTGGTCCTCGTCACCCTGCGCACGGGGGCGCTCCTCGCCTCCGCCGGGCGCGGCGCCCGGAGGCGGCGTCGGACCCTGCGAGGCGCTCTTGTACATCTCTTCCGCGAGCTTGTGGGACGCGCGCTCGAGGTTCGCCTTCGCCTGCTTCATGCGCTCGCCGTCGCCCGATTCGAGCGCCGCGCGCGCCGCCGCGATCTCGTCGTCGAGGTTCTTCGCATCGGCGTCGGAGAGCTTCGCCCGATTCTCGGAGAGGGTCTTTTCGGTCGAGTAGACGAGCGAGTCGAGATGGTTGCGGGTCTCGATCTCCTCGCGCCGCCGCTTGTCGTCCTCGGCGTGGGACTGCGCGTCCTTGACCATCTTGTCGATGTCGTCCTTCGCGAGGCCGGACGACGCCGTGATCGTGATCTTCTGCTCCTTGCCGGTCCCGAGGTCCTTGGCCGAGACGTTCAGGATGCCGTTGGCGTCGATGTCGAACGTCACCTCGATCTGCGGGACGCCGCGCGGCGCGGAGGGGATCCCGATCAGGTGGAAGACTCCCAGGAGCTTGTTGTCGCGCGCCATCTCGCGCTCCCCCTGCAGGACCTTGATCTCGACGGAGGTCTGGTTGTCCGAGGCCGTCGAGAACGTCTCGCTCTTGCGCGTCGGGATCGTCGTGTTGCGCTCGATCAGCTTCGTGCTCACGCCTCCGAGGGTCTCGATGCCGAGCGAGAGCGGCGTCACGTCGAGGAGCAGCACGTCCTTGACGTCGCCCCCGAGCACGCCTCCCTGGACCGCCGCGCCGACGGCCACGACCTCGTCCGGGTTGACCCCCTTGTGAGGCTCCTTCCCGAAGAGCTCCTTGACGACCTGCTGGATCCTCGGCATGCGCGTCTGGCCGCCGACGAGCACGACCTCGTCGATGTCCTTGGGCTCGAGTCCGGCGTCCTTCAGCGCCTGGCGGCAGGGGCCGACGCTCCGCTGGACGAGCTCCTCGACGAGCTGCTCGAGCTTCGAGCGGGAGAGCCGCATCTGCAGGTGCTTCGGCCCGGTCGCGTCCGCCGTGATGAACGGGAGGTTCAGGTCGGTCTCCATCGTCGAGGAGAGCTCGATCTTCGCCTTCTCGGCCGCTTCCTTGAGCCGCTGCATCGCCATCGGGTCCTGCGACAGGTCGATCCCCTGGTCCTTCTTGAACTCCTGGAGGATCCAGTCGATGATCTTCTGGTCGATGTTGTCGCCGCCGAGGTGCGTGTCGCCGTTGGTCGACTTGACCTCCACGACCCCCTCGCCCACTTCCAGGATCGAGATGTCGAACGTGCCGCCGCCGAAGTCGTACACGGCGATCGTCTCGCCCTTCTTCTTGTCGAGGCCGTACGCGAGCGCCGCGGCCGTCGGCTCGTTGACGAGCCGCTCGACGGTGAGCCCCGCGATCTGTCCGGCGTCTTTCGTGGCCTGCCGCTGCGAGTCGTTGAAGTACGCCGGCACCGTGATCACCGCGCGGGTGACCTTCTCGCCCAGATGCGCCTCCGCGGCTTCCTTCAGCTTCTGCAGGATCATCGCGGAGATCTCGGGAGGCGAGTACTTCTTCCCCCCCGCGTCGATCCGAACGTCCCCGTTGTCGGCCTTTTCGACCTTGTAAGGGACCATCTTCATCTCTTCGCTGACTTCCGAGAACTTCCGCCCCATGAACCTCTTGATCGAGAAGATCGTGTTGGCGGGATTCGTGACGGCCTGCCGTTTGGCGACCTGCCCGACGAGCCGCTCGCCCGTTTTCGAGAACGAGACGATCGACGGGGTCGTGCGGTTTCCTTCCGCGTTGGCGATCACGACCGGATCGCCGCCTTCCATCACGGCCACCACCGAGTTCGTGGTGCCGAGGTCAATTCCGATGATTTTGGCCATGAGACTGCGCCCTCCTTCTGGTCACGGGCGCATTTTAGGACATGAGCCTCTTCATGTCAAGTATAAATCGACAGGACCTAAGCATCCCATGCTCAATTCACCACGTCGATCTTGACCGGCTTTCTCCTGGCTTCGGCTTTCCTGTGCCTTTCGGTGATCATGGCCTGTCGAGCGACGGGATCGAGCGTCCGGCTCAGGCTCAGGCTGGGATCGAGCTTGCCGTCGAGCGTCTTTCCGTAGAGGTCGTACTTGTTGTCGTTGACCCGGAGGATGTACCGGTATCCCGCCGTCCCCGCCTCGATCGGAACGGCTCCCTCCACGACCGCGGCGGACGCGAGCTCTGCGAGTGTGGCGGGATAGAAACCCTCGTTCAAGTAGAAGACCTCGAGCCCGCGGTCGAGCCGCTGGAGCCAGGCGACGCTGATCGAGTTCTCGACGGGCGCCAGGTAGCTCCCCCGCGCCCCGCTCAACACGAAGTTCAAGGAATTGCGCGGCAGGAACACGACCGACAAGAGGAGCAGCGCGGCCAGGACCCCCCAGAGGACGAGCGCCGCCGGAGTGTTCGGCGGAATGACCTCTTTCGCGGGCTCGGGCGGGGGCGACGAAGCGGGAGGAGGAACCGCCTTCTCCGGCTCGGCCTCGACGATCAGGTGCCGCGCGAGCATCCGGTCGAGAGCCTTGACGACGTCGAAATCGGAGAGGAACGTCGCCTCGGTGATCTCCGTGACGGTTCGCTTGCCGTCGATCAGCTTCCAGACGATCGCTTCCTCGGGCGGCACGGCCAGCGTCCCCGGCGGCTTCTCGTCCTCTTCGGAGACGATCTCGAGCTTCTCGGTCCCCGGCGCCCGGCGAAAGACGATGTCGAGCGAGGGGATCCGACTCTGGATGAGCGGCCATTCGTCGCTCATCCGCGCCGCTTCCATGAGGATGTTCTCGGTGGCGACGGGGGTGAAGTGGTCGACCTCGTACTCGACCGACTTCTCCTGGGAAAAGTAGTACCGTCCGTCTTTCCACCGAAAGAGGCGGTAGATGAGATTCAGGATCTGGGTGCGGAGCGCCGCCTGGAGGTCCCCCGGCGACACGAGCCCGCGGTTGATCAGCACGAATCCGATCCGTTGCTCGAGCCGTTTCTGCTCCTCGAGGACCTCGTTCAGGACCGCGGGCGTGAGCTTGCCGGCCCGCACCAGGAGGTTCCCGAGACGGTTCTCGAACCGGCGCTTCAGCGAATCCGCGGCGACGACCTTCCCGTCGAGGAACGAGACCGAGACCGTGTCCTCCTCTCCCTCGACGCTGAGGACGCCGGTCTTCCTCTGGAAGCTGATCAGCTGGAGGATCTCGCCCAGCGAGAAGTCCCGGAGAGTGCCGCGCAGCGCCATCGTCAGCTCCGCACGAATCCGAGGTTCGCCCCCACCCACACGCCGAAGGCGAGGACGGTCGCGGCGATCTCGCGCACCGGGAAATACGTCGCCGTCGGGAGCGACCGCACCGGGTAGATCCGGCCGCCGACCAAGGCGACCAGCACGAAGAAGAAGAAGCCGAACAGGATCAGGAGGCCGGTCGCGGGCCGTCCCTCCGAGATCCGGCGCGCGCCCGGGAAGACGACCGACAGCCAGCGCGCTTCCCGCTGGCGCTGCCGGACGTTGCGGCGCGCCTCCTCGGACTGCGCCACTTGCGACGCGATGTCCGCGGCGGCCTTGCTCGACAGGAGCCGGTCGCACGGAGCGCAGTACAGCGCAGCGCTTCCGGGAACCTTGCAACGGCGGCAGAACGCGGCTCCGCAGCGGGCGCATTCGCGGGCGCCCCAGCGGCGGTAACGGACGACCGCCCCCAGGACGAGCCCGACCAGGAGCGCGAGCCAGGGTCCGATCGACGTCGGCACGAAGAAGAGGTCCGCGGGCGCATACGCGTGGCCGAGCCCCGGAAGAGACTGGCTCTTGACCTCGCGCGTCCAGCGCCGGGAGCGGCGTTCCGCCTCCTCGATCGAATAGTCGAGCGAAAGCACGCGCGCGAGCGTCGGAGACTCGATCCACCGGTCGACCTCGCGCGGCGAGAGGCGCCGGGCGTTGGCGAGCGATTCCCTCTGCTGGTCGAAGAGGTACGCGTCGCCCTGCGCCAGCGAGAGGTTGTACCAGGCCAGCGCCGAGCGCGGGCGCACCTGGATCGCGTCCCGATAGTCCGCCATCGCCTCGCCGAGATCCCCCTGCCAGAAATGGATGTTGCCGCTCCCGATCATCGCGCGGAACGACTTCGGATCGCCCTTCAGGGCCCGGGCGTAGTCGGCCGCGGCCTCGTCGTAGTCGTCGCGCCGCTGCGCGAAACGTCCGAGGAGGAACCACACGTCGGGATCCTCGGAGAACACCTCCGACGCCCGCCGCAGCAGGTCGACGGATCCCCCCTCTTCCTTCTTCTCCTCGAGGTCGACCGCCGCCGAGACGAGCGGCGAGCGCGCGATCAGATTCCGATCCGCGATCTCCTTGGTGAGGGGACCGAGAAAACCGACCACGAGCAGCGCCGCCCCGAGGACGATCCGCTCGCGCGTCCCGGCGTGGATGCAGACGAGGACGGACCAGTAGAGGAGGAGCCAGAACGGCCCGAACGAAAGCCACAACGGCAGCCCCAGGAGCACGAGCGCGGCCGCGATCGTGCCGCGCCGCCCGAACGCCGGCTGCGCGCGCTCCCGGATCGAGTGGTACAGCCGCCGCGAGTGCCGGAGCATGAGCGCGAGGACCAGCCCCGCGGCGGCGAGAGCGAACGACGCGCCGATCAGCAAAGCCGCGTTCGAGACGAACTCCCGCCGCGACTCCTCCGCCTCGAAGAGCGCGTTGACGGCCTCACCGAGCGCGATCGCGGAGTCCGCGTATTGCCGGCGGCCCCACGCGAGCCGCGCCTTCTCCCAGCGCGGGTCGACGAGTTCGGGGTCGAGCTGGATCGCCGTCTCGAGGGCGAGGTCCGCCCGCTGCGCCTTCCCCTGCCGGTCGGCGAGCCGCGCCTGGTAGAGCGCCGCGCGCGAGAAGTCGGACAGACGAGAGATCCCGACCCGGCTCGCGGTGCGCAGCAGGTCGGCGCTCGCGAGCCGCGCGGAGGCATAGTCGTCCTCGTTCAACGCCGACAGGAACTCGAACCAGCGCCCGCGAAGCCCGGACCGGGTGGCGGGCGGGGGGAGCGGGGACACGCGGTCGCCGGAGGAGGCGGCGTCGTCCGGAGCGCCGGAGTCCGCCGGCGCGACCGTCTGCGCCCGGGCGGCGAGCGCGATCGACAGCAGGAAGACGATTCCCGCGGCGAATGTTCGCATTCAGCGCGTCGGCGGTGTCGCGACTCCGCTCGCCTCCACGTAGGCCATCCTCAGCTCGTAGAGGGCGCGAGTCAGGAGATCCTGTTCGGCGAAGGTGAGATTGTTACGGGTCTTGCGCTCGAGGAGCCCGAGCCATTCGACCATCCGGCGGGCCCCCGGGAGGTCCCGCGCGGCGCCCGCCCCCGGCTCCGAAAGGAGACCCATCGCCGAATACGCGCTCGTCGCGAGCGACCGTACGAGGTCGACGAAGTCCGGGTCGGCGCCCCCGGGCGCGGCCGGCTCGGGCTCCGGCACGGGCTCCGGCTCCTTCTTTTCCGGCGGCGGCGCGGCCGCCGCCGGCTCCGGCGCATCCTCGAGATCGCGGTACTCGGGCTTGAGCTCGCCGTCCGGAGTGAACATCCGGAAATCGGAGACTTTGATCGGCTTCTCTTCTTCCGCCACGGGGCACCTCGGTGGGCCGGAAGATAGCACCGGTTTCCGGCGCGCGGCAACCCGCCTCCGCTCGCTACGCGAGCTACGGCGCGGCTCTGCCCGCCACTTCCCGCCTTCGCTACGCGAGCTACGGCGCGGCTGTGCCCGCACGGTTACTCGCCCACGCGAGCTACGGCGCGGCTTCGCCCGCCTTCGTTGCCGGGAGGCGGACGACGGATACGATTAGACTCCCGCCATGGGCGACGCTCTCTCCCGGCTCGAGGCGCTCGTCGGGCGCCTTCGCCGCGAGTGCCCGTGGGACAAAGAACAGACGTTCGCGTCGATTTCCACCTACATCCTGGAGGAGACGCACGAGCTGCTCGAGACGCTCGACCACGGCGACGGACGCGAGCTTGCCGGCGAGCTGGGCGACCTCCTCTTCCAGATCTTCTTCGTCTCCCGCCTCGCGGAGGAACGCGGCTGGTTCTCGATCGAGGACGTCGCGGCGGCGATCGAATCGAAGATGATCGCCCGGCACCCCCACGTCTTCGGCGCCGAGAAGGCCCGGGACGCCGAATCGGTCAAGGCGAACTGGGAACGGAGGAAGCGGCTCTCCGGAGAGCGGCCCGACGATCCCCTCGAGGGGATCCCCGCGACCCTCCCGTCGCTCTCGGTCGCGCTCCGGATGAGCGAGCGCGCCGCCGGCCTCGGTTTCGACTGGGAGAGAAACGCCGATCTCCTCGCGAAAGTCGAGGAGGAGATCGGCGAGGCGCGCGCGGCCCAGGCGGACGGCGACCGCGCGGCCACGGAGGAGGAGCTCGGAGACCTGTTGTTCGCCGTCGCGAACTGGGCCCGCCGGTCCGACCTCGATCCGGAACGCGCGCTGAGGCTCGCCAACGCGAAGTTCCGCCGCCGCTTCCGCTCCGTCGCCGAACGCGCGCGGCGCGAAGGCAAGGACGTGGGCGCGTGCGGCGCGGCGGAGCTCGACCGGTGGTGGAACGCCGTGAAGGCCGAGGAGCGCGAAGCGGAACCGGAAAAGCCCCGCCTCTGAGACCAGCCGGATCCTCCCCGCCGCTGACCGGAGCCGCCGCAAGGCCGCGAATCTCCGAAGTGACGGCCAGGCGCGCGCAGACCTGCCGGAAGCCGGTCCCGCGGGCCTGCCGGACCCGTTGAACGGAGCGGATGGCCGCGCCGGAACCTATCGGGAAAACAGGTCCGAGACGCGCACGAGCCGAATCCCCTTGCCGCGAAGCTCCGGGAGCGCGCGCTCGAGGACGGCGAGCGTGGCGGGATGCGGGTGGCCGATCGCGATCGCGGCGCCCTCGGCGCGCGCGTCTTCGACGGCGCGGTCGAGCTGGCGCCGGATCGCGGACTCCTCGGCCACGTCGTCGAGGAAGACCGAGCGCGACCGGCAGGGAACGCCCAGCCGCCCGGCCTCCTCGGCCGCGACGGTGAACGCCGTGGTCCGGCTGTCGAGGAAGTAGAGGCCGCGCTTCTTCAGGACCGAGAGGACGGCGTCCATCGTCGGACGGTCGGCCGACGCGCGGGAGCCCATGTGGTTGTTCACCCCGTCGGCTCCCGGGACGTCGGCGAGGTCGGCCGTCAGGACCTGAGTGATGTCGCCGGCCGTCATACCGACCTTCACGAGGCCGGGGCCGGGCCGCGCGGAACGGTCGAGCGGTTCCATCGGAAGATGCAGGAGCACTTCCTTCCCCGCCGATCGCAGCGTCTGCGCCGATTCGCGGCTCCGCGGCAGACCCGGGAGCACGGCTCCGGTGATCGCCGCCGGGAGAGCCGCGACTCGGGCGAGCGCCGCGTCGTCGTTGCCGAGGTCGTCGACGACGATCGCCAGACGCGGCGCCGGGGAGGGGTCCGCCGCCAGGACGATCCCCTCCTCGCGCGGAGCCGGATGGGCGGAGCGCCGTTGTGCGGCTCGGGGCGGCGCGACGGCGGCCGCCGCCCTGCCGGCGCGGACGGCCGGCGCCTCCAAAGCCGCGCGGGGACGCATCCACAGGACCGCCGCGCCGAATCCGGCGGCGAAGAGCAGGAGCGCGAGGAGCAACCGGGCAACGCCTCCCCGGGTGCGCGGCCCCGCGCGGCGGCCGGGACGAGACGGCGAAGGAATCGGACGCTACGCCGCCGCTTTCGCGGGAGCGCCGTGGGCGATCTCGAGCGCCTTTTTCAGGATCGCGTCGTCGGAAGCGCCGGAGTCGCCCGGGAAGAGATCGACGCGCGCGGTGGGCTTGAGCGCCTTACCCGTCAGCTCCGTGCCGGAGGGCGAGACGTACTCGCCGACGGTCAGGTAGAGCGCGCCGCCGGAGCTCATCGGGAGCAGCCGCTGGACGATGCCCATCCCCGCCGTCGGCTCTCCGACGAGCTCGGCAGCCGCTCGATCGTGGAGGGCGCCCGCGAACACCTCGGGCGCGCCCCCGGTGCCGCCGTCGATCAGCACGATCGTCTTTCCGTTCCAGACGCGGGACCCGACGGTCGCGTAGTCCCGGCCCGGGATCTTCTTCCCCGAGAGCTTCACGACCTCGCCCGGCGGCACGAAGAGCGACGCGGTGCGGACCGCCTCGTCGACGTCGCCGCCGGCGGAATCCCGAACGTCGACGATCACCGGGGGGCCGCCGGCGGTCTGGGCGCGGAGCGCTTTCTCGACCGCGGCCGACGTTCCGGGCGCGAAATACGGGATCCGGATCACCGAAACGCCGTCCTGGGCCCTCTGCGACACCGTGGCCGGGGTGTAGCGCTGCCGCGTGAGCCGGACGGTGACCTCTTTCTCGTCGCCGCCGCGCAGGACCTTGAGCGGGACCGCCGAACCCTCCGGACCGGCGATCGCCGACTCGATCTCCCACAGGGCCTGGTTGCGGGTCGAGGCGCCGTCGATCGCGAGGACCACGTCGCCCGACTTGATTCCCGCGGCGTCGGCCGGCGAGCCCGGGACGGGCGCCACGACGTACGCGAACCCGCCGCGGCGGCCGAGCACGAGCCCCGAATCGAGCGGCCGGGAGGCCTCGAACGCCCGATACTTCGCCATCCGGTCGCCGGGAACGTAGTAGGAGTAGGGATCGATCGCGTCGGTGACGCCGTCATACGCGCCGGCGAGCAGCGTCGAGACGTCGACCGGCTCGACGTAGTTGCTGCGGGTGAGATTCAGGACCTCGGTGAAGATCGCCAGGGGCTTCAAGACCGGGTCGCGCCCGGGAGGAGCGAGGACCGGCCCCTTCAACGCCGTCAGCAGCACCAGGCCGGCCAGCGACGCGAGCACGAACGCGAGCCGGGAGCGGTTCGACTTCATCGCGGAAATTCTACCATCGGCACCGTCATGCGGCTTTCAACAGATCTCCGCTCGGCTTTGTTCCGGTGGCGTCAGGCGGCGCGAGCCGCGCTCCCGTCTACCGGAGCCACGTCATCGGGTCGGAGGCCTTCTGGTGGTCGCGGACCTCGAAGTAGAGGGACGGTTCCGTCTCCCCGGGACCGATGCCGACGAGACCCACCTTGTCCCCCGTCGAGACGACGTCGCCGACGCGGACCAGGATCGACCGCAGGCGCGCGTAGAGGGTGAGCACCTCGTCGCCGTGGTCGATCACCGCCATGTTGCCGTAGTCGGCGAACCAGCGGGCGAACACGACCCGCCCTCCGTAGACGGCCGCGACGGGCGTTCCGTCGGGCGCCGCGATCTCGACGCCGTTCGAGACGGTCCATGCGTCGAATTTCGGGTGGCGATGCCGTCCGAACGTGACGGCGATCGTCCCGCGGACGGGCCAGTCGAGCACGCCGCGCCACGGCCGCGGAGAGCCGATCGTCGTCGACTCTCCTTTCGCCAGGAGGTCGAGGAGCGCCTCGAGCTTCTGCGCCTTCTCCGAGAGCTCGGAGACCTCCCGCCGCGTCGCGACGGTCTCGCTCCTGGACTGCGCCAGCAGCCGCATCCGCTCGCTCTTCCCGGCCGCGATCCGCCTCTCCTCCTCCCGGTCCTGCGCGAGGAGCTGTTCGGTCTCCTTCCGCAGGTCGTTCTGCGACCGGAGGTCGGTCTCGAGCCGCCGCCCCGCGTCGGTGAACCGCGCGAGCTCGCGCGCGTCGGTCTGCGCCATCGCGTCGAGCGTGCGCATCGCGGCGAACACCTCCGTCGTCCCCCGCGCGGCGAGGAGCAGCCTCAGATAGCCGAACCGGCCCAGGCGCGACAGGAGGAGGACGCGCGCGCGCAGCGAATCGGCCGACCGGGCGCGCGCGGCGCGCGCGGACTCGAGATCGGCCCCGAGCGAGCTCGAGCGCCGCGCGAGGTCGTCTCGCCGCGCGGCGATGAGCTCCCGTTGCCGCTGCGCCAGCTCGAGGCGCAGGTCGAGCGCCTCGACCTCCTGCCGGAGGGAAGCGGTCTTCTTCTCCGCCTCCGCGAGGCGCCGCCGCGACTCCTCGACGCGCGCCTGGAGTCCCGCGAGGTCCTGCCGCCGCGCGTCCTGCGAAACCGCCGGATCGGCGGCGCGCGCGGCGCCGGGCGAGGCCGCGAGCAGGATCAGGACGGCGGCGGCCGCGGCCGAGGCTTTCTTGAGCGCGCGCACGAGCCGCCGGATCTCGCGCACGGTCTCGACGTCGGGCGGCGCGTCCCCGAATGCCTCGGCCCGGTAGGTTTCGACGATTTTCCGGGCGGCCACTCCCGCGCCCCGGCCGGCCCGCGCGAAGCCGCGGATGACCGCGCCGGAGGGGGCCGACTCGGGGAGAGGCCCGAAGCGGCGAGCGTGGAGCCGGCGGATGCGCAGATAGGCGCGCGTGGCCGGCGGCACCCGCCGGCGCCGTCGGGCGAGCCGCAGGAACGCCGCGGCCGCGAGCGCAAGCGCCGCAGCGGCGGCCGCCCGGCTGCGGTGAACGCGCGCCAGGGCGCCGGCTCTCGCGGCGGCGTTCTCCATCCGCAGCGCGGCCTCGCGGGCCGCTTCGACCAGCTGCACCTGCTCGAGCGTGCTGAACCCCAGGACGTTCCGGTCGTAGAAGTACTCGACCTCGTTGCCGAGCTCGGCGAGCCGCCTCCAGAGCGACACCGTGACGATCCTCGGACGCCCCTCGGGCGGAGTCGGGTCGAAGACGCGGAAGCGCTCCCCGTCGAGGCTCGCCTCCACCCACGCGTGCAGGTTCTCGCCGCGCACGAGGATCTCGCTCGTCAGCGGACCCACCTCGCCGCCGAGCGAGCCGGTCGCCAGGCGCGCGGGGATCCCGGCCGAGCGCATCATGAGCGCGAGCGCGCTCGCGAAGTACTCGCAGTGCCCGGCGCGGGTGCGCGTCAGGAAGTCGACGACCGGATCGCCGACCGCTTCGGGAACGTCGACGCGGTACGTGAACCCGCGTCCGAGATAGGCGAGGAGGCGCGAGGCGATCTCTTCCGGCGTCGAGGCGCCGGCCACGATCCGGCGCGTCAGCACCGCGACCTCCGGCGGCACGTCGTGGAGCGGAACCGACGTCCTTCCCGGCCCGGCTCCGTCCGCCTGCAGGACGTATTCGGCGGCGTACCGGCGGTCGCTCGGCGCCCCCGAGTACGTGATCGTCGCGTCGGACGAGATCGCGAGGGCCGTGCCGGCCGACGCGATCGCCGTCGTGCCGTAGGGAACGAACAGG
Source organism: Thermoanaerobaculia bacterium (assembly GCA_035260525.1). Taxonomy (NCBI): domain Bacteria; kingdom Pseudomonadati; phylum Acidobacteriota; class Thermoanaerobaculia; species Thermoanaerobaculia bacterium. Next base: position 12,591 of record DATFVB010000368.1, on the reverse strand, counting down.
AACCCCGGCGTGAACGACGACGTCTCGATCGAGAGCGTCCGCCTGGGCCGCGGGGTCTTCGACGGGACGGCCGTGGCGTACTGCGGCGGCAGCTCGACCCTCCCGTCGCCGCTCTCCCGCAGCCGCGAGGAGACCATCCCTTCCCGCACCCAGTGCCCCCTCCGATACCGGTTGAACGTCGCCTCGCGGAGCCGGAGCGGATCGGGGAGCTCGCCGTCGGGCGTCTGGACGCGGAGGAGGATCCGGTCGCTGTGCTTGGTCGACGAGAACGACTCGAGATCGACCCGGTCGGACGTGAAGAACGACCCGTCGGCGGCCATCTTCGGGATCGGCGCGACGGCGAACGGGCTCTGCAGGCGCGGAAACGCCATGAAGAGCGGGACCGAGACGAGCGCCGTCGCCGCGACCGATCCGGCCGCCACCCCCCACGTCGGGAGCCTCCCGAGGGCGCTCTCCGGCGGGGCGCGGTCGAAGTCGGCGAGGACGGCGAGCCGCGCGAGCGTCCGGAACCCGACGGCGGCGAGGACGGCGAGGAACGCGAGCGAGACGACGTGCGTCGAGGTCGAGGCCGAGTCGAGCGCGAGGAAGAAGCAGAGGAGGAGCGTCAGGTTCTCCTCGCGCCGGTTCTTGAGCGAGACGAGCTTGGCCGCGGCCGTGAAGAGGAGGAGGTTCGACGCGGTCCGCACGAGGCCGGCGTGGAGCGCCCGGGCCGCGAGGAAGAACCAGGCGACGTAGGCGAGCGCGAGGACGTTCAGCGCCGCGTTGGAGAGCGAGAGCGGCCGGCCGCGCCGGGCGCGGATCCAGGCGGCCGCGAGGAGCGCCTCATACACGCCGACGGCGGCGAACGAGGCGGCGCCGGTCCACGGCAGGGCGGCGGGCGCGAGAACGGCGAGCGGAAGCAGGGCGCGCTGATGGACGGCCCGGAGCGGCTTCGACCAGGGCTCGCTCACGCGGCGACCTCCCGGCGCTCTCCCGGCCGCGGGGGCGGAAACGCGGGCGCCGCCGCGAAAGGAAGGATCTCGAGCCGGGCGAGCGCCTCCAGGATTCGACGCCGCTGCCCGGCCCCGCCGGCCGGCGCGACCGAGACGCCGCGCGCGGCGAGACCCGCCTCTCCTCCCGCTTCGACGAGCGCGAGCGCCTCCCCCGCGGTCGCCGCGATCGCGCGCTCCACCGCGGCGACCGCCGCCGGGTCGAGCGGATCCGCGACCGCGTTGTCGACCGCGAACACGACGCGCCGCGAACGCTCGTCGCGCCGCTCCCGGACGATCCACTTCTGCAGCCGCGCCGACTGCTTCCAGTGCAGGTCTCGCACGTCGTCGCCCGAGACGAATTCGCGCAGCGTCCGCACCTCCGGGCCGAATCCCCGCCGGCTCGCCGGCGACGTCGCCCCGCCGGAGGACTCCGGAGCCTCCGGGCGCCTCGCGCCGCGGGCCGGGTCGGGATAGACCACGATCGGCTTCGGCCACGAAGCGCCCCGGTACTTGCGGAAGAGGCCGACGGGGAACCGGCTCATCAGGCCGGCGTCCCCGCCCGCGAAGACGCCGCGCCGCGGGAACACCGCCTCGAGGGTGTAACGGCGCTCCGCGCCCGGAGGGAGCGGCGCGACGTAGAGGGGACCGGGAAGGGCCTCGTGCAGGAACCAGACTCCCTGCGCGGTGAAAGCCCCCGACGCGTTCTTCACCGTCACCGCGATCCACGCCGGGCGTCCCGCGAAGATCTCGCCGTTGGCCTCGACCGTGCACCGCACGGCCCGCAGGTTCCGCCGCGACACGACCCCGGAGACGATCATGCCGGCGAGCAGCCCGGCGAGCACCGTGTAGAGCCCGTTGTTGGCCGTGTTCGTGGCGGCGATCGCGACCAGCAGCGTCATCAGGATGTAGCCCAGCCCGAAGTTCGTGATGCGGATGTGCCAGCGCGGGATGAGGGGGGTGATGGGGCGATCAGACATAGAGGAGAGAAATTCGAAGCACGAAATTCGAAATCCGAAACAAATCCGAATGTTCGAAATCCGAAATCCGAAAATGGCGGCACCGAAAAACCTGGTCCGGTCGCGCCCGCTTCGAAAGAAGAAGCGCGCCTAGGCCGCTGTTTCGACTTTCGAACATTCGAATTTCGAATTTGTTTCGCGTTTCGATATTCGGATTTCGGATTTTTTTCTCATACCGGGACCGGCACTTCCCCGAGGATCGTCTTGATCACTTCGCGCTCGCGCGGACCGGTCCCGAATCCGTCCGAGGAGATCGAGAGGATCCGGTGCGAGAGCACCGGCTCGGCGACCGCCTGCGCGTCTTCGGGGAGCGCGAAGTCCCGTCCCGCCACGAGCGCCCGCGCCTGGATCGCCCGGTAGAACGCCTGCGCCCCGCGCGTCGAGACCGGCAGGCGCAGGTCGGACCGGCGCCGGGTGGCCTCGATCAACGCGTAGACGTAGTCGAGGAGCTTGTCCGACACGCGCACCCCTTCGACCCGTGCCTGCAGCGCGAGGAGGTCCGCGGGCTCGAGCACCGGCTCGACCGAGTCGAGGGTCCGCTCCGCGCCGCCGCTCTGGAGCAGGTCCTTCTCCTCGCGCGCGGGCGGATATCCCAGCGACAGGCGCAGGAAGAAGCGGTCGAGCTGCGACTCGGGAAGGGGGTAGGTCCCGAGGTACTCGACCGGGTTCTGCGTCGCGATCACGACGAACGGGGCCGGCAGGTCGAGCGTCCCTTCGTCGGTGGACACGCGCCCTTCGTTCATCGCCTGAAGGAGGGCCGACTGGGTCTTCGGCGTCGCCCGGTTGATCTCGTCGGCGAGCACGACGTTGCCGAAGATCGGCCCCGGGTGGAAGACGAAGCGGTTCGCCGAGGCGTTGTAGATCGAGACCCCGAGCACGTCGGCGGGAAGCGTGTCGCTCGTGAACTGGATCCGGGTGAACTTCAAGTCCAGCGCTTTTCCGATCGCGCGGGCGAGCGTCGTCTTCCCGACGCCCGGCACGTCCTCGATCAGCACGTGCCCGCGCGACAGGATCGCGATCAGGACGAGGTCGATCGCGTCGGGATTTCCCCGGAAGACGCGGCCGACGGTCTCCCGCAGGCGGTCGAGCGAGGCGCTCATTTCCCCTCTCCCGCCGCGCCGGCGATCCGTCCGCGGAGCTCGCTCTCGCGAGCGAACGGGAAGACGAGCGCTCCGGCGGCCGAGACCGCGACGATCGAGTCGCGCACGCCCTCGACGACGACGGGCCGGTCGGAAATCACCAGGTTGCCGGCGGCGTCCATCCCCTTGAGCTCGCGGAGCGCGCGATACGAGCCCACGTCGTTCCACCCCGCATCGCACGGGACACAGATCGCGTCGCTGCTCTTCTCCATCACCGCATAATCGAAAGAAATCGCCGGGATCCGGTCCCAGGCCTCGGCCGAGGGACGCTCGACATAACGGCGGCAGGCCTCCAGCAATTCCGGCGCGGCGGCCGCCGACGCCGCGATCCCCGAGGAGGGGCGGAACGCGAAGATCCCCGCGTTCCAGAGGAGATTCCCCCCGCGCAGGTAGGCTTCGGCGGCTTCCCGCGAGGGCTTCTCGACGAAGCGCCTGACCCGACGGGGACCGGTTCCGGCCTCCACCTCGACGTAACCGTATTCCGTCTCGGCCCGTTCGGGCCGCACCCCGAGGAGGGCGATCACGGGCTCGGCCGCGGCCGCCGCGGCCGCCTGCGCCAGGCATCCTGCGAACGCCTCGGGGTCGGCGACGGTCTGGTCCGCGGGGAGGAAGACGACCGGCTCGTCGCTCTCGCGGCCGAGGACGACGGCCGCGCGGACGATCGCGGCCGCCGTGTTGCGGCGGGAGGGCTCGAGGAGGAGGTCGCCGGGCGGAAGGTCGGGGAGCTCCTCGCGGGTTCGCGCCGCATAGCGCTCCGCGGTCGCCACGCAGACGCGCGAGGCGGCGGGCCGGACGCGCCGCCATGCATCCTGGAGGAGGCTCGTCGTCCCCCAGAGGCGGAGGAACTGCTTCGGCTCGGCTTCCGTCGAAAGCGGCCAGAGACGCGTCCCCGCGCCGCCCGCGAGGAGGACCGCGCGAAACGTCACGGCCACGGCAGCCCGACCAGCTCGACCTCGGGCTCGAGCTCGACCCCGAACTTCTCCTCGACGCTCCGGCGCATCAGCCGCATCAGCTCCAGGACGTCGGCCGCCCGCGCCGCGCCCCTGTTGACGATGACGTTGGCGTGCCGCGGGGAGATCTCGGCGTCCCCGCGCTCGACGCCCTTCAGGCCGCAATCTTCCAGCAGTTTACCCGCGAATCGCCCCGGCGGATTCTTGAAAATGCTCCCGGCGTTCGCCTGCGGCGGGAGCGCGCCGCGGCGCTTCTCGGTCACTTCGCGGGTCTTGCCCTCGATCTCCTCTCGCGTCGCCCGGCGGAGCCGCATCGCCGCCCGGCAGACGATCTCGCCCGAGTCGACGAGCGCCGTCCACCGGTATCCGTGCGCGATCGCGGCCGCCGGCCGCTCCTCGACGGCGCCGTCGGGAGAAACGAGGCTCACGCTCTCGAGCACGTCGAATATCTCGCCGCCGTAGGCGCCGGCGTTGATGCGCACCGCGCCGCCGATCGAGGAGGGAATCCCCGAGATCGGCTCGAGCCCCGACAGCCCCGCGCGCGCCGCCTTCGCGCAGACGCCTCCCAGCGACGCGCCGGCCCCGGCGGCGAGGCGGTCGCCCTCGATTTCGACCGCCAGGAAATCCCCCTCGAGGACGACGACGCAGCCGGCGACGCCGTCGTCGGAAACGAGGACGTTCGAGCCCTTGCCCAGGATCCGGAAGGGCTTCCCTTCCGATCGCGCCGCCCGGAGCGCCGCGGCGAGCCCCTCGGCCGTCCGGGCGGCGACGAAGCACTCGGCCGGCCCCCCGATCCGGAGCGTCGTGTGACCGGAGAGCGGCTCGCCGGGCCGGACCTCCCCGTCGGCGGGAGACAGCGTCAGCATCGGGATCAGCGACCCGCCGACCGACAGGCCCGATCGAGCTTCCGGTCGAGGGTCACGAGCTCGGCGTCGAGGAAGCGCGCGACCCACACGTACGCGGCGTCGTGGGGCGTGAGCTCCAGGCGTTGCGCGAGATCCACGGCATCCGTCGGCGGCACCGCGTGCTCGGTGATCCCCATCCGGGCGAGATTCAGGAGCGATCTCAGCAGCTCGCGGCGCAGATTCGGTTGTCTCCGAATCTTCTTCCCGCACACACTCGCCACCTCGTACGGCAGCAGCGTCGGGCAAGCCAGTTCGAAACCCTCGATCCGTCCGGCGACGGTGTCGGCTCCCGGTTCGACGAAAAGCACCGCGGCGACAGCGGATGCATCGACGACCTTAATGGGCACGGCGATCCCGCCGCAGGATCGCGACCGCCTCGCGAGGCGTCTTCAGGCCCATCTGCCGCGCGCGCTCGAGCGCTTGTTTCGGAGAGAGCTTCGGTTCGCTCGCCGCCGCCTGCTCGAGGACGACGAGGAGCTCCCCCTGGAGCGAGCGCCGCGCCCGGGCGGCCCGCCGCCTCAGGCTCTCCGCGATCTCGTCGGGGACGTTCTTGATCGAGATGTTCACGGGCATCCGGCCACCTCCAAAACAGATCCATTATAGATCCACGCGGCGCCGGATCGGCGCGCCTGCCCGCGGCTCGATTTCTCACGGACAGCGGCGTTCGGAAGGTCAGCCGGTCAGAAAATCCTCCCGATCGCGTACGTGATCGCGCCGGCGAGGACGCCCGCCGCGGCGTCGTCGGCCACGATCCCCCAGCCTCCCGGAAACTCCTGGAGCTTGCGGATGGGCCCGGGCTTCCAGACGTCGAAGAGACGGAAGAGGAGGAACGAAAGGCCCCAGAGACTGCCCCCCGCGCCGAGAAGCGCGCAGGGCGCGGAAGCGATCATCTGCCCGGCGATCTCGTCCACGACGATCGCTCCCGGGTCGCGCGACTCCGAGAGCGCCTCGACGCGCCCGCTCGCGACGATCCCGACGGCGAGGATCGCGAGAGCGGCGGCGAGGATCAGGAGACCGGCGAGCTCCCCGGCGGACGCGATCGGCGCGGCGGTGGGCGTGTCGAGGAGCGCCGGGCGAGGCACGCGCGCGAGGAACGCGGCGAGGGCGAGCCCCTCGGCACTTCCCCACGTCCCGGGCGCGAGCGGGATCATCCCGATTCCCGCGCCGGTCGCGATCGCCGTGGAGATCGGCCTCTCCTTCCATGCGCGCCGCAGGCTCGGTCTTGACATCAGCGAAGACGGGGCGTAGAAAAGAGCGTCCTCATCTCTCCTCATCATAAGTCGTCGCACGCGCCCGCCGAGCCGCGAAGCGCGCTCCGCGCGGGCGCCGGACAATCCCCGCTCGCCGGTTTATAATGCCGGCGAACACGTGAAGGAGAACGAGAGCATGCCTCAGATCAAACCCGTCCCCGGCACATCCCCGAGTCCCGTCCTCACCGAGAAGATGCGCGCCATCGAGACCGCGCTCACCCAGATCGACCGCCAGTACGGAAAGGGCGCGATCATGCGTCTCGGCGACCACCCGCCGGTCCTGATCTCCGCGATCCCGACCGGGTCGATCGCCGTGGACGCCGCCCTCGGCGTCGGAGGCGTGCCCCGCGGGCGCGTCATCGAGATCTTCGGCCCCGAGTCGTCGGGCAAGACCACCCTTTCGCTCCAGATCATCGCGCAGGCCCAGAAGAAGGGCGGGATCGCCGCCTTCATCGACGCCGAGCACGCGATGGACGCCGAGTACGCCAAGAAGCTCGGCGTCGACACCGACAACCTGCTCGTCTCGCAGCCGGACTCGGGAGAGCAGGCGCTCGAGATCGCCGAGATGCTGATCCGCTCCGGTGCGATCGACGTCGTCGTCATCGACTCGGTCGCGGCCCTCGTCCCGAAGGCCGAGCTCGAGGGGGAGATGGGCGAGGCGCAGATGGGCCTGCAGGCTCGCCTGATGTCGCAGGCCCTCCGGAAGCTGACGGCGATCGTCTCGAAGTCGAACACCTGCCTGATCTTCATCAACCAGATCCGGGAGAAGATCGGCGTGATGTTCGGCAACCCCGAGACGACGACGGGCGGCCGGGCGCTGAAGTTCTACTCCTCGGTGCGCATCGACATCCGCCGGATCGCCTCGATCAAGGACGGCGAAACCGTCGTCGGCTCGCGCACGAAGGTCAAGATCGTGAAGAACAAGGTGGCGTCCCCCTTCCGGCAGGCGGAGTTCGACATCAATTACGGCGAGGGGATCTCGCGCGGCGGCGAGTTGCTCGATCTCGGCACGGAGGCCAAGTTGATCGAGAAGTCCGGCTCCTGGCTCTCCTACGGCGACATGCGGATCGGCCAGGGGCGCGAGAACGCCAAGCAGTTCCTCAAGGAGAACCCCGACCTCGCCAACGAGCTGGAGCGCAAGATCCGCGAGCACCTCGGGCTCGCGCCGGCGCTCGCGCCGGCGCCGGAGCCTCCCCTCGAGCGGGAGCCGGCCAAGAAGAAGGCTTGACCCAACGCGGGGGGCCGGTCCTCCGTAGAACCCGACGAGATCCTCCTCTTTGGTGCCCGCGGCCGCAGGGTCGCGGGCATTTTCTTTGCCCGCGGACACGGTGGAGAGGCCGGGACCTTGCGGGTCCCGAGGCGGGCCGCGGAGAATTTTCCGGAGACCCGGAATGAAGCAAATACGGTGTTTTTCATCCCCGGAGGGTCGGCGGCGGGTTTTCCCCCGTTGAAGGCCTCGCCGCGTCCGATACGGACCTTCGCGGCCGCGGTCGGCCTCATCCTCTTCGCCGCCGGAGCCCGCGGCGAACAGATCCGTCTCGGCGCCGATGCCGCCGTCCTGGGCCCGGCCGCGGCACCTCCAGCCCCCGCCGACCGGTCGCCGCTGCGCCGGATCTCCGACGCCTCGCTCCTGGACGGCCTCGCGGCGGTTCCGGTCGCGCTCGAGAGCGGCCTCTCGACGGACCCGGACGCGCTCGCCGCGCAGCTCAAGGCGCACGCGAACATCGAGTCCGTGATCCTCGCCGGCGGCGGAGCTCCGGAACGAGAAGCGGGAATCGACCGGCGGCGCTTCGACGTCAAGCGGCTCTCGGCCACCGTTGCCGGTCTTCGACCGGACGTCAAAGTCGCTCTCGCCGCGGGCGCGGGCCCGGAAGGTCTCGCGGATCTGCGCCGGCTGTTCGAAGATCCGACGCTCGCCGCCGGGATCGACGCCGTGCTGGTTTCCGACGATTCCGCGACGGCCCTCGAGACCGCGCCGCTCCCCGGCTCCCCTCCCGTCTGGCTCGACCTTCCGGCGGAGCCGGCCGTGTCCCTCGTCGCGGGTCTCGCGCGGCTCGCGCGCCGGCGCGCGGAGCGCGTCTTCTTCGCCGCGGCGGACGGGCCGTCCTTTGCGGCGGAGCTCGTCCGGGCCCAGGCGTATTTCACGGGGGATGTTTCGCCGCAGCCGGCGACCGGGACGGGGAGCGAGGCCCGCTTCTTCGACGCGAAGCTCCTCACGCCGATCGTGTTCGCCGACGGGGGCGGACCGTCGCGCATCGACGTCTCGGCCGGAGGACCGTTCCGCCAAGCCCAGGTCGAGAACCTCGCCTCGGGCGCCCGCCGCACTTTCGCGCTCGGCGCGGGCGCGAAGACGCTCGACCTCGACCTCCCCGCCGGTCCGGCCGCCGTGAGGCTCGTCCCCGAGCGCAAGCCGGGCGAAGTGCAGGCGCAGGTCTCCGTCGGCGGCGCGCGCGGCCTCACCGCCGAGGAGATCGTCGCCCGCGAGCGCGCCTGGAAGGCGGCGCAGGACGATCTCGTCCGCTCCTACACCGCCGACCTGACGACCTCGCTCCGGTTCCGCGTCGCCGAGGTCAACGAGACGTTCGACTTGACGATCGAAGGGCCGCTCTTCAAGGAGCGCGGGAAGGACTTCGACTGGGCCTGGGACACGTTCTACGTCAACGGAATCAAGTGGAAGGGGAAGACCCTCCCGAAGATCCCGATCCTCCAGCCGGAGAAGGTGACCACACTTCCCCTCGAGATCGAGCTCGGCGAAGAGTACGCGTACGCGCTCGCGGGCAAGACGGTCGTCGAGGGGCATCCGGCGTGGGAGATCGACTTCACGCCGAAATCCGCCGCGGGAAAGAAGCCGATGTACCGGGGCCGCGCTTGGATCGACACGAAGACGTTCGCGCTGCTGCGGCGCCGATCCGTGCAGATGAACCTCACGGGGGAGACCCTCTCGAACGTCGAGACGGAGTACTACCGGCCCGTTCCCGGGACCTCAGCCGTCCTCCCCCTCGAGATCAAGGGGGAAGAAGTCTTCTCGACGGCGGGACGGACGACGGCGGTCGAGCGCTCCGTCGTCCTCGGCAACGTCCGGATCAATGCCGCCGATTTCGTCGAGCGCCGCACGGCCGTCTACGCGTCGCCCCGGCAGATGGTCCGCGACACCGACCACGGCCTGAAGTACCTCGTCCCGGACGCCGCGGCTCCCGGCGGACGCGTCGTCGAGGAGCAGGTCTCGAAGAAGAGCCTCTTCGGCGTCGCGGGATTCTTCTACGACGGGTCGCTCGGCTATCCGATCCCGCTCCTCGGCGTCCAATACTTCGACTTCGACCTCTTCCACAGGGGGAAGCAGATCTCGACCTTCTTCGCCGGCGCGGTCCTCACGACGAACTATACCGACCCGGCGTTCCTCGGCTCCCGGTTCGATCTCGGCGCCGATGTCGTCGGGTTCGCGATCCCGTTCGGCGACGCGTCGTACCGCAGCGGGAAGGAGGTCAAGGACGAGCGCCTGAAGCACGTGCCGGCGCTCTTCCAGGTCAACCTCGGCCATCCGCTCGGGCCCTATCTCAAGGCATCGCTCGGTCTCTTCGCGAAATGGGACGACTATCAGCGCGATCCCGACACGGCGCACGAATTCGTCACGCCGAACGACACGTTCACGTTCGGATACGAGGTCAAGCTGACGGCCAACGCCGAGGGTTTCAACGGCGTCCTCGACTATTCGCGGTTCCACCGCGACGCGTGGGGCTTCTGGGGGATCCCGGGGACGTCCGAGTTCCGCCCCGGGCAGCGCGATTACGAAAAGTACTCGGCCTCGATCTCGAAGGATTACTACTTCACCGGCTTCCGGAAGATCCACGGCGCCGTGACGTGGCTGTCCGGCTCCGACCTCGACCGGTTCTCCCGATACGAGTTCGGCGCCTTCTCCGGCAACCCCCTCCGCGGCTATCAGAGCGGCGCCCTGCGCACCCGGCAGGCGTGGATCCTGAACCTCTCGTACGGGTTGAACATCGAGAACATCATCCGGCTCGAGGCGATGTACGACCAGGCGATCTTGAACGACGCCTACTCCGGATTCCGTCACGCCTACTACTCGGGAGCGGGCATCTCGGGCCAGTTGAACGGCCCGTGGAACAATTCGCTGATCCGGTTCGACGTCGGCATCCCCGTCGTTTCCCACGGCATCCACGGGGTCTCGGCCTCGGCGCTCATCCTGAAACTGTTCTGAGACCGTCGGATTCGCGACGCTCTCGGAGCTCGGATCGCGAATCCTCCCGCCGCGCGGACCTCCTCCCTGCGGTGGCCGTCGCACGGAGCGTGCTCGGCGATCGGCGCACTCGGCGCTATCGCGCCGGCCGCTTCGCGGCTCTGAGTGCCGTCAGAGCGCTGGATATCCTCGGGAGACTTTCCGCGCGACGGCCTTTCGCGAATCGGGCTCACGCCCTCGACCGCCCGGCGCCCCATCCGGAAGGAGCCTGGCCCGATTCGCGACCTCGCTTCAGGCTCGGATCGCGAAGGCCGTCGAGAGCGGCCGATCCCGCCGGGTCACCGCCGAACGGTCACCTTCCGGCCAGAAGCCTCACCCCTTCGATCGGGTGACGAAGAACCACATCCTGCGCGAGCCAGCTCCCTTCGACCCAGACGATGCGCTGGTGTTTCAATTCTTTCTTCAGCTTCGAAATCGCGCGGCGAAGATCGGTGTCCGTGCCGATCTCCTCGAGATCCCCCCAGCGTGCGCGAACGTCCGCGCAGTTCCCGGCACCGACGCACCACACGAAGAGCGGCACACCGATTCGCCTGAGATAGTCCCGCACGACGGTCGCCGAGAACTGGCTCTCGTCGGCAGGATCGTTCGAACAGATGAGAACGACGGCCCGCGGCTGGTTTCCGCCGGCCACCTGCAGAGCCGCGACCGCGACGGCATCGGCGATGCGCTCGGGGGCGTTTTCGCCGAAGGACATGGTGTAGCTCCGGAGGAGATACGGAATCCCTCCATGCTCCGCCGTGAAGTAGTACGGCGAGGCGGGAAAGAGATTCGTCGGAAGCCTCGATTCGTCCGAGACGAGCGGCACCGGATAGAGAAAGCGGATCTGATCTTCTTCTCCGAGGGCCATGTCGAACCTTCCGGGCTCGCGCTCGACGAATCGGCTTTCCGCCGAAAGTGTGGGAGTCAACGGGCTGAGCGAACCTGGGCCCGCCGAATCGGATCCGGGCTTCGCCTTCGAGGGATCGAACCATTCGTCGGCTCTGGCCGAGCGCACGAGGGTGACTTTTGCGGGCCCGGCTTCGACGGCCGAGACGGGGACCGGCTCGCCGTCGGCGGAGAAAGCCCCGGAAAGCGCCTTCCGATCGGGATCTCCTTTGCCGACGGCAATCGGTATCGCGGTCAGCTCGGACGTGGCATTTTCGGCAATTCCGCCGCCGAAAGCGCGCTCCAGACGGACTCTTTCGAAAGACGAGAACTCCATCTCCACGACCAGGACGTGGACCCGCTTCCCGTCGTGGCGAGGGAGCGGGAAGCGCGATAGGTCTTTGACGGACAACCGACGGCCGTCGAACGTCACGTCGAACCGGCGGGGTTTCGCCTGAGTCACGCTCTCCCACGTCACGCGCGCGGCGACCGGCTGACCGTCGAGTCCTCGCTCCAGGAGGATTTCACCCTCCGCCGCGGCTCGTGGGACATTGACGAGCTGCGTCGTCCGTCCGATCTCGTTCCCGGAACGATCCAGTGCCCTGACCAGGATCCGGTGAGGCCTCAAACTCATCCCAAAATCGAAAGACGTTTGCCATGGAGGTGCGGGCAGCGTGCTCAGACTCGTCCCATCGATCGTAATCTGAACCGCTTTAACTCCGTGATCAGCTATCAGGGATATGCGCTGTGTTCCGGCCGTCAATCCAAGGAACAACGTCACGAACGTAATCACAGGGCTTACCTCTCTTTGTCGCCTTGTAACGAAAAAAACTGGCCCGTCGCGCGACACGATCCTGAAATTCCGACTCGTGCATAGATAGATCAATTCTCATCATTTCTCGCCCTCGGCATAGAATCGCAAGCGCATGAAAAAAGTCGCCGTTCTCGGCGGCGGGCTCGTCGGCGCCGTGATCGCGCGCGATCTCGCGGCCGATCCGGAATTGGCGGTCACCGTTCACGACCGGTCCGAGGACGTGCTCGCGCGGGTGAAGGCGTCCGCGAAAGTGGGAACGCGGACGGCCGATCTCTCCTCGGCCGACGAGATCGCGCGCGCGGTCGCCGACGCCGACGTCGTCGTGGGCGCCGTGCCGGGCTTTCTCGGGCGCAACATGCTTCGCGCGGTGATCGCCGCCGGAAAGCCGATCGCCGACATCTCGTTTTCGCCGGAAGACACGCTCGAT
>DATFVB010000367.1 GCA_035260525.1 Thermoanaerobaculia bacterium | reverse complement strand
TCGCGCACGTCGGGCAGATCGCAATGCTGCGAAGACTCGCGGGCGCGCCGGTGCGCGGCGAGAACTATTTCAAGGCGTCGATCGAGGCGGGCCGCGTCGGCCCGGAGCAGCTCGAGCCGGGTTTCGAGTTTGACTGAGACCCCGCGGGTCACGGTCGAGCCGGGGAGCTGGGCGGTCGCCCGGCTCGCTCCCGATTCCCCGGTTCCGCGGTGGGCGTCGAGCGACGTGTTCTCCTCGATCACTCGCACGGGGGAAGAGCTTTCGATCGTCTGCCCGGAGTCGGCGGTTCCGGAAGGCGTACGGGTGGAGCGGGGCTGGACGATGTTGAAGCTCGCCGGCCCGTTTCCCTTCACCGCGACGGGAGTCCTCGAGTCGGTGCTCGCGCCGCTCGCGGTCGCGAAGATCTCCGTCTTCGCCGTCAGCACGTTCGACACCGACTACGTGCTCGTCCCGAAGTCGGCGCTTTCTCTCGCGATCGACGCGATCGAAGCCGCGCGGATCGGCCCCGTCACTCCCTGAGATCGACGACGTACAAGTCCGAAGACGACGCGCTGCTGTAGCCGAAGGCATACCCCCGGCCGTCGGGGGTGAGGAGAGGATTCCGGATGCTGATCACCGTCGGGATCGACGCCGGGAAGAGGTTCTCGAACGGCGTGCGGGCGCCGGTCGAAACGTCGATCTTCACGATGCGCGCGGGGATGCTCCCGCTCTCGAAGGCATAGATCGAGCGCCCGTCGGGCGTCCATTCGACAGGGTCGAGCTGCTTCGTGCCCGGGATCGGCCGCGCCGGTCCCCCGTCGAACGGAAGGAGATAGAGGTCCTCCTGCCAGTCGCGGAACGCGACCGCGACGCGGCCGTCGGGCGAGATCGGTTTGCCGGAGGTCCCGAAACCCTGCGCGTTGAAGACGCGCGGCGTCCCCCCGGGGATCTCCTGCACGTACCACCGGGGGGAGTTCGCCGCCGGCGCACCGACAACGAGAAGCCGTTTCCCGTCGGGAAAGAATGCTCCGGCGCCGATCTTTTCGATCTCGCCGCGTGGGAGGGGGATCGGCGTCCCGGCGCCGGTCGGGACGAGGGCGAGCCCGGGCGATCCCTCGAGGCGGGCGAGGACCCACTGGCCGTCCGGGGAGAGCTCGAACGCCATGCCGTCTCCGAGCTTGACCGCCGGCGAGCCGTCGGTCTTCCGGAGGAAGAAGCTTCCGGCCCTCCCTCCCGCCGCGGCCCTTTCCGTGAAGAGGACGGTCGAGCCGTCGGCGCTCATATCCACGAGATCCGACAGGTCGAACCACGTGAGGTCCCTCTCGACGGTCGCTCCCGGCGGACGCGCGATGATTCCGCGGCGCGGGTGGTACCGCTCGAGCAGGACCCGCCCGTCCTTCGCGACGTCGTGCACGATCGCTCCGTCCGGGATCGAGAAGACGGCGGCCGCCCGTCCGCGGAGATCCGTGCGATAGACCGTGCTGTCGCCGTGCACGCCCGACGCCGCGAACCAGATCGCGTCGCCGGACGGGTCCCAGGCGACCGAGCTGACGCCCTGCCATTCTCCCGGAAGCCGCGTGACCGCTCCCTTCCGATCGGTGAACCCGATCGTGGTCCCGCGGGGTTCCTGCTCGACGAACGCGATGCGGTTCCCGCGGGGCGAGAACCTCGGCGAGTCGAGGTGGACGCTCGAGACGAGGACGTTGCCGACCGGGTATTCGAGGCGGCTGCGGCCGCCGAGCTGGCGCACGATCGCGAGGTCCTTGCCGTCCGGCGCCCAGTCGGCGGCGTCGACGAACTCGAGCATCGGACGCGGCTCCCCGCCGCCGAGCGGCGCGCGCGCGAGCGTTCCGACCCCCTGCGTTCCCGAAAGCGCCTGGTCACGCAGAGAGAGGGCGAGCTCTCCCGTCGATGAGAGCGCGGCGAGGTTCGCCTTCGCGTATCCGAGCGGCGTCGACTCCGGATTCCCGATCCGGGTCGAGAAGAGAGCGACCGGCGCACCCTCCCACGACGCGCCGTACACCACCGTTTCGCCGTCGGGCGCGAAGCGCGCGATCCCGATGTTGCCGCGGCGGAAGGTCACTCTCACGAAGGAAGGCACGGCCGCCGCCCGCGGCTTCCAGAGCCAGTGGCCCGCCGCGAGGCCGGCCGCCAGCGCCGCGAGCGCGAGCGCGGGCGCGGCGACGCGACGCGCCGCATCCCGGAACGGTCCGGGCCGCGCGGCGACCGAAGCCGAAGACGCCGCCGTCATCGATTCGAGCTCGTAGGCGAGGTCGCTCGCCGACTGGAATCGCTGGGGCGGGCTCTTCTCGAGGCAGCGCCGCACGAGGCGCTCGAGCGCCGGCGGGACGCTGCGGTTCGTCTCCGAACGCTCGGGCGGGTCCTCCTTCAGGATCGCCGACATCGTATCCGCCGCGGTCTCGCCCCGGAACGCGCGGCGCCCGGAGAGCATCTCGTACAGGATCGCGCCGAACGCGAAGATGTCGGTGCGGTGGTCGGCGGGCTTGCCGCGAACCTGTTCCGGGGCCATGTACCCGAGCGTCCCGAGCACGACGCCCGGCTCGGTCGCCGCTTCGATCGTCGGGGCTGCGGTGTCGGCGCCGCCGGGATCGGCGGGGAGGAGCTTCGCGAGGCCGAAGTCGAGGATCTTGAGCCTTCCGTCGACGGTGAGGAAGATGTTCTCGGGCTTCAGGTCCCGGTGGACGATCCCTTTCTCGTGCGCCGCGGCGAGGCCGCGGGCGATCGGCACGGCGAGATCGATCGCGCGGCGGACGGAAAGGGGAGCGCCTCCGAGGCGGCTCCGGAGCGTCTCCCCCTCGAGGAGCTCGGTCACCGCGTAGACGGTTTCCCCCTCGCGGCCGAAATCGTGGATCGCGAGGATGATCGGATGCGACAGCGCCGCGACGGCGCGCGCCTCCCGCTCGAACCGGGCCACGGCGGCGGCATCCCTCGCGAAACGATCGGCCAGGACTTTGACCGCGACTTCTCGCGCGAGCTTCGCGTCCCGCGCGCGATAGACCTCGCCCATTCCTCCCGCGCCGAGGGGAGCGACGATCTCGTAGGGGCCGAGGCGGTCGCCGAGGGCGAGCGTCAAACGTTCCTTTCGAGGCGGAGGTTTCCGCCGGGTTCCGTGGCGCGAATTCTACCGCCGGTGACGGGTGATTCCGGGTTACTCTCCGGCCGATGCCCCTGGAGCTCTCGATCGCCTGGCGCTATCTGGCCGCATCGCGCAAGCGCGCTCACGTCGCGCTCGTCTCGGCGATCGCGCTCGGCGGCCTCGCCGTCGGGGTCGCCGCCCTGATCCTCTCGATCGCCCTCCTGACCGGCTTTCAGGACCGCATCCGGGAGCGTCTCTCCCGCGACACGCCGCACCTCCTCGTCACGCCCGCGCAGGGCGCCTTCCTTGCGCGCTCGGCGGCCCTCGCCGCGGTGATCGCGCGCGATCCGGAGGTCGTCGACGTCTCGGCCTTCGTCGACGGGCGCGGCTGGATCACCGACCCGCGCGCGCGGACGGCGCTTCCGGTCCGGTTTCGCTCGGATGCGGAAGTCCCCACCGGCGAGGCGCGGGTGTCGGCGGCCGTCGCCGGTCAGATCGGCGTCGGACGCGGGGGAGACGTGCGTCTCGTCGGGAACCGGTCGGAGCTCTCGCCGCTCGGAGCGGTGCCGGTCGCGCTCCCGCTCCGGGTTGCGTCGGTCTCGACGGCGCCGCCGTCGGCGTCCGCCGCCGAGGTCACCCTGTCGCCGGCCGACGCGCGGACGCTCGCGGGAGGCGCGGACGTAGTGTCGGGCCTGGCCGTGCGGCTCCGTTCCGCCGCGCGGGCCGAAGCGGTCCGCGCGGCGGTCGCGCCGCGGCTCGGCGAAGGCGTGCGGGTCCGTACCTGGGCCGAGACGAATCTCGGCCTGACCTTCGCGCTCCGCCTCGAGAAGGTCCTGATCTTCGTGACGGTCTTCCTCATCGTGGTGGTGGCGTCGTTGAACGTCGTCTCCGATCTCGCGCTCCTCGTGGTGGAGAAGCGGCGGGACCTCGGCGTGCTTTCGACCCTCGGCGCCTCGGGAGGATCCCTCTCGCGGATCTACTGGTGGCTGGGCGCGTCGATCGGCGCGGCGGGCACGCTCGCCGGCGCGGCGGC
>DATFVB010000366.1 GCA_035260525.1 Thermoanaerobaculia bacterium | reverse complement strand
GCTGACGGACCCGTAGATGTTTCCGGACGTCGCCTGCGCGTACATCGACGCGGCGAGCCCGGTCGCCATTGCGAAAATGGCGAGGCTCCTCAAAACCTTCATAAAACTCCTTCCCGACCCCGCAATGAGGGCCATAGCTTTCAAGGGATTCACTCCCCTTGCCGCTTGTGCCAGTAAAGCCATTATTGTGCCATTGCGAAATTATTTCAATTGCAAATAACCGATGTATTTTCATAAATTTACGATCGTCACGATGCGCGGCCATGAGTCATGAAATCCCGAATTTTGGATTTTCGTCCGGGCCTTTGGAGAGGGTAAGCTGCGCGCATGGACGTCACGGTCGTCGGGGGCGGGTTCGCCGGGGTCGAGTGCGCGTGGCAGCTCGCGCGGCGCGGCCACACGGCGCGTTTGGTCGAAATGCGCCCCCGGGTCCGGACGCCCGCGCACCAGGGGGAAGGCCTCGCCGAGATGGTCTGCTCGAACTCGTTTCGCTCCGACAATCCCTTGAACGCCGTCGGGCTCCTGAAACGCGAGATGGAGGCCCTCGACTCGCTGGTGATGGCGTGCGCGCGCGAGGCGCGCGTGCCGGCGGGAGACGCGCTCGCCGTCGACCGCGCGGCGTTCAGCGAGCGGGTGACCGCCGCGATCGCCGCGTCTGCGCGGATCGAGATCGCGCGCGAGGAGATCGGCGCCATCCCGCCGGAGGGGCTCGTGGTCCTGGCGACCGGGCCGCTCACGTCCGGCGCGCTCGCGCGGTCGATCCGCGAGCGTCTCGGGACCGACGCGCTCTACTTCTACGATTCGATGGCGCCGATCGTGACGGTCGATTCGCTCGACCAGTCGCAGATCTACCCGGCGTCGCGGTACGGGAAGGGGGACGGCGACGACTACCTGAACTGCCCGATGACCCGCGCGCAGTACGAGCAGTTCGTCGCGGAGCTGCTGGCCGGCGAGACCGTTCCGGTCCACGACTTCGAGAAGGGGGTGTACTTCGAAGGGTGCCTCCCGATCGAGGTGATGGCCGAGCGCGGCATCGAGACGCTGCGGCACGGGCCGCTCAAGCCGATGGGCCTCGAGGACCCGCGCACCGGGAAGCGCCCGCACGCGGTCGTGCAGCTTCGCCAGGACGACCTCGCGCGCGAGCACTTCAACCTCGTCGGCTTCCAGACGAAGCTGAAGGTCGGCGAGCAGAAGCGCATCTTCCGCCAGATCCCCGGACTCGAGAACGCAAGCTTCGTTCGCTTCGGGATGCTGCACCGGAACACCTACATCCATTCCCCCGCGCATCTCGACCGTTTCTTCCGGCTCCGCGACGAGCCGCGGATCTTCTTCGCCGGCCAGATCACCGGCGTCGAGGGGTACCTGGAGTCGGCCGCGACGGGCCTCTACGTCGGCCGAACGCTCGCGCAGATCCTCGAGGGTCGGGAACCCGTGCCGATGCCGTTCGAGACGGCGCTCGGGTCCCTTTCGCGGCACTGCTCGGAACGGCCGAAGACGAAGACGTTCGAGCCGATGAACGTGACGTTCGGAATGATCGAGGACACGTCGCGCGACGCGGTCCGCGACCGGACGCGGCGGCGCGAGGGCCAGGTCGCGCGGGCGCTCGAGGCGATCGCGGAGTACCGGTCACGGTCTGAATCGCCGGCCGAGTCTCGTCCGGCCGCGACGGCTTGACCCGTCTCCCGCTCTCCTGAATAATCGCGCCCTTCGTTGGGAGGTCGTCCAACGGTAGGACACGTGGCTCTGGACCACGGTATCGGGGTTCGAATCCCTGCCTCCCAGCCATCCGCCTTCGCCCTGCCAAGCGCTTTGCGCTCGACAGAGCTTCGGCGCGATTCAGGCACAATGACGATCTCCCTGCCGAAGCGAAGGCGGATGTCGCGCCGAAGCTCGCCAACGAGCGAGCGAAGGCGGACCGCTCGCCGCCCTCTCTCGACGAATCCGCCTTCGCCCTGCCAAGCGCTTTGCGCTCGACAGAGCTTCGGCGCGATTCAGGCACGAAG
>DATFVB010000365.1 GCA_035260525.1 Thermoanaerobaculia bacterium | reverse complement strand
CGAGGCGGAGGGGCTCCTCGTCGCGCGACCCGCGGTGACCGACCTCGGCACGATGGCGCCGGTCGCGGAGTACGAGAAGGCCGTCGAGGAGGCCATCGCCCGCGACGACGTCGACGCCCTGATCGCGATCTACGCGTGCGTCGGGGAGTGCGACCCGGAGATCGTGGGGAGGGCGATTCGGCGCGGCGTCCTGCGGGCCGAGCGCCGAAGCGGGGTCGCCAAGCCCGCGCTCCTGTGCCTCATGGGCGCGGCGGGCGCCGTGGCGTTCGGCGGCGAAGGGGAGGCCGACGCGTCGTGGCGTCACGTCTTTCCCTCGTACCGGTTCCCGGAATCGGCCGCGCGAGCGCTCGGCCGTGCGGTGCAGTACGGCGCGTTCCGCCGGCGCCCGGCCGGCCGCGCGCTCGAGTTCGACGACATCGACGCCGCCGGGGCGCGCGCCGCGGCGGCCGCCGCGCTCGCCGCCGCGGGGCCGGGCGCGCTGACGCTCGAGGGTGGGCAAGCCGGCGAGATCCTCCGGCGATTCCGCCTCGCGGCGGACGGCGGGGAGAGCCTCGACGGTGAGCCGGCTTCGATCGCCGTCTCGTCGGACCCGAGCTTCGGGCCGCTGCTTCGCGTCCGGCGCGGGGGGCGCGAGCCGGTCGTGCGGATCACTCCTCTCACGGACAACGACATTCGCGAAATCATCGAGACCGCGGGGCTCGCGGGCGCTTCGGGCGCCGAAGAGCTTCTCGGCCGAGTGTCGCGGATGATCGAGGAGCTCCCGTGGCTGACCGGAATGCGCGGCGAGGTCCGGAAAGCGGCGGATCCGGGAGCTCCCGGCCTGGGGCTCGGCGGCGACGTCCGGATCGAGTTGCAGCCGGCGGGGTCGCCGGCACTGACGTCGGTGCCCGCGAGGAGCGGTCCCGGCTGATCCGGTATGGGAGGCGGGACAGCCGCAGCGGCGCCGGGCGGCGAGGTTCTCCTGTGCCGGGCGGCACTCCCGCGCGGCGAATGCGCGCGCGCCTCGACGGCGCAGCCGCCACGACGATCCCGGCGCGGTGAACCGCGCCTCTCCGGCGGATTCGCCTCCCAACTCGCGGCGACTCCGCGCGCCGAGGCGTTTGCGCCGGATCGTCCGTTCGATCGCGATGTCGTTGATGAAAACGGATCTTTCGATTCGTCCGCGAGCCAAGCACAATGCGATCGAAAGGAGACTCACCATGGAACTGATGCGCATGGAGACCCCGATCCGAGGACTCGACAAGCTTTCCGAGACCTTGAATCGTTTTCTTTCGACCCCGTGGCCCGCGTTCGACCGCACCCCTCTCGAGGAGGCGCTGACGGTCGCCGACTGGTCGCCGGTCGTCGACATCCAGGAGAACGACAAGGAATACATCATCAAGGCGGAGATCCCGGAGGTGAAGAAGGAGAACGTCAAGCTGACCGTCGAGGACGGCGCCCTGACGATCCGCGGCGAGCGATTCAAGGAGAAGGAGGAGAAAGGGAAGAGATTCCACCGCATGGAGCGGTCCTACGGGACCTTCATGCGGAGCTTCACCCTCCCCGTCGACGCGGACGAGAAGAAAATCGAGGCGAAATTCGAGGACGGCATGCTGAACGTCTTCCTTCCGAAGAGCGAAGCCAACAAGCCGAAGGCGATCGAGATCAAAGTCAAGTAGACGCGAGCGTCGGCCGACGCCATGTTCTGACTTGCGAGACGGGCGGGAGCCGCGAGGCTTCCGCCCGTCTCTTTTCAGGCCGCCCGCCTTCCCGGGACGATCTCCCGGAACGCCGCGAGGAACGCGCGCATCTCCTCGGGCGTCCCGATCGAGACCCGGAGCCAGTTCGGCATCGAGGCGAATCGCCGGCCGACGTGAATGCCGCGCTCCCGGAACTCGCGGATCACGGGATCGACGTCGGCCCCGACGTCGATCATCACGAAGTTCGCCTGCGAGGGGATGTACCGGCGGCCGTCCCGTTCGAGCTCGGCGCAGAGCTCGCGGCGCGTGCCGTTCAGGGTTCGGCGGCGGGACGGGACGAGCTCGGGATCCTCGAGGCTCGCGAGCGCGGCGGAGAGCGCGGCGGCGTTGACGTTGTCCCAGGAGGCGAACTCCCCGAGGGCGCGGATCTTGTCCGCCGAGGCGACGGCGTATCCGAGGCGCATTCCGGCGAGCCCGTAGATCTTCGAGAAGGTCCGGGCGACCACGGCGTTCGGAAATTCGGGAAGGAGCTCGAGCGCCGACCGGTAACCGGGGTCTTCGACGAAGTCGTGGTACGCCTCGTCGACGAGCACGGTCGTCGTCTGCGGCACGCGCGCGAGGAATCGGGAGAGATCCCTCCCGCCGACGACGGTTCCCGTGGGATTGTTCGGGTTGCAGACGTAGACGAGCCCCGTCGAGGCGTCGCACGCGGCCGCCATCCGGTCGAGATCGTGGCGGAACTCCGGCGTTTCCGGGACCTTCACGGGTTCGGCGTGCAGGACCGCCGCGTAAGCCAGCACCGCTTCGAACGTGGGCTCGGCGGCCACGACCTTCCGGCCCGGCCCGAGATACGCGGCGTCGGCCATCTGGAGGATCTGCGACGAACCGCATCCCAGGAGGACCTCCTCCGGGGCGACGCGGTGGCGGCGGGCGATCGCGTCCCGCACGCGCCGGGTGAGATCGTCGGGGTATCGGTGTCCGACGGCGGCGGAGCGGGCGATCGCCTCGCGGGCCTTCTCGGACGGTCCGTACGGGTTCTCGTTGGCGGAGAGCCGGATCGCCTCCTTCGGGAGGCGGTGAGCGGCGGCGAGCGCCGCGGCGGCGCCGGCAGGGCGGACGAGCGAGGCTCCGAGGGCGGCGCCGACGGTCCCCGCGAATCGCCGGCGCGTGATTCCTTCGTTCATGGTTCCTCTCCTCTTGCCGGGAGCTTACTCCCGCGCGGGCGGACGCACGCCGGCCGTCTGGCGGCGGCCCTGCCGCCGCGATAGACTCCCGCGGACTCGCATCATTCAAACGAGGAGGAAACATGCGATCTCCCCGAAGCACCGCCCTTGCCGTCGCCGCCGCCGCGATCCTTTCCTTCCCGGCGCTCGCCGCCGAGCCCACGCTCCGCCCGGGCCAGTACGAGATGAAAACGGAGATGACGATGGAGGGATTGGATCGTCAGATCCCGCCGACGACGATGACGCACTGCTACAGCGACCAGGACGTCAAGGACTACAAGAAGCTCGCGCAGGAAGGCCAGGGACGGAACAGGGATTGCGAGATGACGGACATGAAGTCGGCGGCGAACCACGTGTCGTGGTCGATGACGTGCAAGTCGGGAACGAAAGGGACCGGGGAGATGACCTACGAGGCGGGCGGTTACGAGATGACGGTCCACCTCGAGGCCGCGGGAGGGCCGCACGGCCCGATGAAGATGAAGATCCACACCACGGCGAAGCGGCTCGGGGACTGCCCGAAGTAGGCCGCGCTTTCCGCGCCGCGGGTCGCGGCGCGCTTCTTTTTCGGTCAGGGCCTCGGTTCGACGAGAGCGGGTGACGATGTCGGTCCCGCGCAGATCGGGGGCCGGCCCGCGGACGGCGCCCCCGGCGGAGCGCAGCCCCGCATCGCGGAGGCGTCGACCGCGATCAGGTGGCCGAGGTTCTGCGCGTAGACCACGCCGTCGGCGAGGACGACCGGCGTGTAAGCGGCGCCTTCGGCCGATTCGAGGAAGACGCGTCCCCGCAGGGCTCCTCCGGAGCCGATGGCATAGAGGTTCCCGTCCTCGGCGTTGGCGTAGACGCTGCCGTCTTCGCCGACGGCGACGAGGCTGACGCAGAGTTCGAATCCGCGCGGATGGTCGGCGACGCAAGCGAGCGACCCGTCGGGCCGCGGCGAGCACGACTGCGTGTTCGTGTTCCGGAACCGCCATTCGGGCGCGAGGGAGGGATCGAGCCGCGTCACGAAATACGCGTCGGGGTCGTCCGGATAGATCGCGGCCCGGGACGCGGGACAGAACGGGGAGAAGCCGCAGTACGCGCCGACGTCGTACCGGTTCTCCTTGAGAAGGATCGCGTACGTCCCGTCGTGCGCATACACCGCCGGCGTCGTGTCCCACCCGAACCCGTAGGAGCCGAGGAAGGTCCCGCCCGTGCCGAATTTCATCAGGTGCCCCTGCGCGAAGTTGTAGCGCGTCGCTGCGCCGTAGAGAACGCTCCCGTCGGGCGTCGGGACCGGAGCCGCCGACGAGCTGTCGTCGACGATCGCCGCGGGCATCTGGTTCGTCTCGGGGTCGACGCCGGGAAGCGCGCCTTCGCGGCAGCCTCCCGGTCCGCCGGTCGGGGGGACGGCGAAGCCGCACCCGTCGGCGAGCCGGTTCCGAAGCGAGGCGGCCCACCGGAAACCGAGGTCCGGTCCGAGCGCGACGACCCATCCCCACCGGCCGTCGAAATGCGAGCGGGCGACGGCGTACACCGTGCCGTCGTCACCGACCGCCGGGCCGGCGCCGACGGCCGGCCGCGGCGATCCGCAGGGGATCGTGGGAGGAGATGCGTCGCGCGACGGAGGAAACGGAAGCTGCGCCGTGGGAAAGGCGATCTCGCAGGCGGCGTCCGCCGCGGGCGCGCCGGAAAGATCCGCGTAGGCGAGAGTCGAGACCGCGCCGCCGGGCGCGATTCGGACGAGCCACGAACCCGGCGTGTCGGCGTTCCAGGGGTTCTCCGCGTCGAGAGCGATCACGTTGAAATAGACGCCCGCGTCGGAGGAGACGACCGGGCCCGTCAGGAACATTCGAGGATCGGGCGCTGTTCCGAACGGCCGGATGCGGGCCGAGAGGGCGCCGTCCTCCTTCCGGATCTCGTCGATCGTCCCTCCGGCGCCGGGAACGTACAGGAAATCTCCGCGAGCGGCCGGCTGGAACACCGGCTCCCAGAGGGGGCCGGAGCCGTAGGGATTGGTCCCGAATTGGGCGTACGGCACGGGCGTCCAGTCGCTCCACCGGGTCCAGCTCTCGACGAGGGCGCCGTCCTTCCAGTCCCACCGCCGGACGCCCCATGCCTGGGTTTCCCACTCGGACGAATGCGTGTAGGCCCCTCCCTTGACCTCCGTGTAGACGGAGCCTCCCTCGACGATCGGGACGGCGTAGTGCGCGCGGAGGTCGCCGGCGTCGGCGAGGATCGCGGGCGCGTTCGGATCGAGGACCACGTCGGCGAGGATCGCCGGCGCGGCCGGCGGCGCGGCGGCGGGCGCCGCCGCGGCCAGGCCGAGGAGCATCGCGAATGCCGCGGCAAGGGCCGGCGGCCGGCGACGGCCGATCGGCCGCTGCCGGCTCACGGGACGATCTCGTCGAGTGCGGCCGCGATCCGCCGAAGCCCCTCCTCGACCTCCGGCGTCTCGCCCCCGATTCCGATGCGGAAGCGGTCGGGCATCTCGAAGAACTCCCCCGGGACGACGCTCGTGTCGTATTTCTCCCGCAGGAGACGCCAGAACGCTCCCACTCCGCCGGACCCGAGCCGAGGAAAGGAGGTCGTTCCCGTTTCGGTCCGCGCCGCGTCGAGATCGGGCCGCGTGTCGAGGAACTGATGGAGGAGCGCGCGGTTGCGATCGAGCTGGGCCCTCGCGTGCGCGGCGATCTCCGCGATGTGGTCCAGGACGGCGACGGAAAGGAGCTCCGCCGGGTGCGCCGGTGTGGCGCCGTAGAGGTCGTTGATGCGCCACATCCGGCGCGCGAGCTCCGGCGGCGCGAGGATCCATCCACAGCGAAGGCCCGAGAGGCCGTAGGCCTTCGTGAGGCTGCCGGTCGCGACGAAATTTCCTCCGAGGAAGAACGCGGAGCGGAAGCCGTCGAAGGCGGTCTCGAGATAGACCTCGTCCACGAGGACCGCCGCTCCGCTTCGCTGCGCGATCGCCCCGATGTCGCGCAGCGCGTCCTCCTCCGCCCGCACGCTGGAAGGGTTGTGGAGGTTCGTCACGACGACGGCCCGCGTGCGCGGGGTGATGGCGCGCTCGACTTCGCGCGGGTCGAGCCGGAAGCCTTCGTCCGCGCGCCGCTCGAAGCGCCGGACCGACCCGCCGAGATACGCGGCCGCCGACGGGAGGAGCTCGTAGGTCGGCCGCTCGATCAGGACCTCGTCGCCGGGGTCGAAGAGGGCGGCGAGGGCGAGGTGATTCGCCATCGACGTTCCGGCGGCCGCGACGATCGACTCCGGCGGGGCGCCCGTTTTCCGGGCGAGCCGCTCCTGCAGCGGCGCATACCCGTAGATCGTCGCCCCGTTGATCTCGAGGTCCTCGAGCCGGACGGGGAGGCGCGACAACGGGTAGTTCGACAGGCCGCTCGTCGCGAGATCGAACCGTGCATGGGAGCGGAGCTTCGACCACTCCATGTACGGCGAGCCGGCTTCCCGGCGGGGGAGGCTCACGAGCGTCCCTTCTTGCGGCGGCTCCACGCGAGGTAGACCGGAATGCCGGCGACGAGAATGCCCATCCCGACCGCCGTGTTGACGGGGTACCGGGCGATCGTGCTCACAACGACGAGCCACGAGACGGCGACGAAGAGCGCGGTCGTGACGGGGTGCCCCGGCACGCGCGCGAGAGCGGGGAAGCGGGAGTCCCGCCGCGCGCCGCCTCTCTTTTCCCGGCGGCGGAAGACGAAGAGACAGGAGGCGGTGAGGCCGAAGAAGAGGAAGTCCATCGAGACGACGTAGCTCAGGATCTGGTCGTAGCGGCCCGACAGCGCGATCACGATCGCCATGACCGCCTGGAGCAGGATCGCGACCGTGGGGACGCCGTGCCGCGGGTCGAGCCATCCCACCCAACGAAAGAACAGCCCGTCCCGCGCCATGGCGTAGTACACGCGGGGCGCCGTGAGGATCGACTGGGAGAGAAAGCCGAGCGCCGAGATCGCGATCCCGAGGGCGATCCAGCGGGAGCCGGCGCGTCCGAACGCCCGCTGCATGACCGCCGAGGCCGGCGTGGCCGTGGCGGCGAGGCCCGCCGGTCCCAGGACCGACACGCAGACGTAATTCACGCCGAGGTAGAGCACGATCACCCCGGCGACGCCGAGGACGAGCGCGCGCGGGAGGTTCCGGCGAGGCTCCCGGATCTCTTCGGAGACGAAGCTCGAGGTCTGCCAGCCGCCGTAGGCGAAGAGGACCGGCACCATCGCCACGCCCATCGCCCGGAGGGTCCCGGCAGGAGCGGCCGGCGAGGCCGGGGGGGCGGCGGCCGCGGCGGAGGCGGCGCCTTCGTGGAACAGGAACCATCCGCCGCCCGCGACGAGCGCGGCGATCGCGACGATCTTGAGGACCATCAGGCCGCTCTGGACGGAGCTGCCGGAACGGACGCCGAAGCAGTTGACGATCGCGAGGCCGGCGAGGACGAGGGCGGCCAGCGCCGAAGGAGGGATCGCGCCGCCGGCCAGCTCCCGGAAGTACGCCGCGAACGTGACGGCGACGGCGGCCATTCCGCCGGTCTGGATCACGAGGAGGAGCACCCACCCGTAGAGGAACGCGACCGCGGGATGGTAAGCCTCGCGCAGGTACGCGTACTGGCCGCCGACCTCCGGCAGGCGCGTCGCGAGCTCCGCATAGATGAAGGCTCCGGCGAGCGCGATCAGGCCGCCGAGCGCCCACGCGCCGAGGATGAGGACCGGCGTCCGCACCTGGCGAGCGACGACGTAGGGATTGATGAAGATGCCCGATCCGACGATGCCGCCCATGACGATCATCGTGGCGTCGAAGAGCCCGAGTTTGGTCGACGCGGATCGGATGGCGGGGAACTCTATCAGAGTCGCGAGGACGAGTCGCGAGTCTCCGGATCTCCGGCCTCTCGACTAGAATTTTCCCGTGTTCACGCTGCGCCGGGCGATTCGGGGCGACGTCCCGCAGCTGCGCGAGCTGATTCCTCTTTCGGTGCGCGCGCTCTCGGCGCCCTGGTACTCCCGCGAGCAGATCGAGGCCGCGCTCGAGGAGGTCTTCGGCGTCGACACGCAGTTGATCGAGGACGGCACGTATCTCGTCGCCGAGGCCGACGGCCTCGTCGGGGCCGGAGGCTGGAGCCGCCGGGCGACGCTCTTTGGCGGTGATCAGCGGAAGGGCGGCGTTTCCGACGCGCGGCTCGATCCGGCGACGGAGGCCGCGCGCATCCGCGCGTTCTACGTACGGCCGGACTGGGCGCGCCGAGGCGTCGGCCGGGCGATCCTCGCGCGCTGCGAGGAGGAAGCGCACGCGGCCGGCTTCCGCCGTGCGGAGCTGCTCGCGACGCTGCCGGGCGTTGCTCTCTACTCCGCGATGGGCTACGAGGCGATCGGGCCGCTCGAGACCGCGATGCGGGACGGGCTCTCTCTCCCCGGGGTGCGGATGGGAAAGAGGATTTGAAGCTTCATTTAGCCGAAACAGAGGAGACGAGGCGCCAGAGCAGGATCGCGGCCTTCTTCGTCTGCGAGGGCAGGGTCGACAAATCCGCCGTCTCCCGTTCCGTGTGGTCGTCGGTGCCGCAGAGGCCGACGCCGTCGAGCGCCATCTTCACGCGGCCCGCGGCGAACGCGACGTCGGCCGCGCCGGCGTGCATCGGATCGGTGGCCGCGACCGGCCCGAGGCCGAGGTCCCGGCTGACGCGATCGTAGAGGGCGAGGAGCGAACGGTTACCGTCGGAAGGCGCCATCGGCGGATAGCCGTCCTCGAACCGGATCGTCGCCGTGGTCCGCGGGAGGTGATCCTCGACGATGCTCCGCATCGCCGTCTTCGCGGAGGCGAGCTGCTCCGGGGAGATGGTCCGGAGGTCGCCCTGCGCGATCGCGGTCCCGGCGACGACGTTTCCTTTCCCGAACGCGGTGCCCCGGTTCTGCGCGGAATCATAGGCGGCGTCCGTTCCTCCGACGATCGCCCCGGGCGAGAACGTCAGGTACATCTGGCTCGAGAGACGCCGGTAGAACCCGTCGAGGATCCTCGCGGCTTCGAAGATCGCTCCCGCGCCGACGTCCTCGCGGAAGATCTGCGAGGAATGCGCCGGCGTTCCTTCGACGCGGAGCACCCAGTCGCTCGATCCGCGGCGGGCGACGATCGCCTCGTCCCGGCGGCCGGAGCCGTCTTCGAAACCGATCGCGACGTCGGACCGCGAGGCGAGCTCCACGAGGTCTTTTCTGGCCTCCGACAGCGGCGCGCCCGCCTTCTCCTCGTCTCCGGTCATGATCACCGCGACGTTCATCCGGGCGAGGTCCCCGGTTTCGCCAAGTGCCTTCAGGGCGGTGACGACGACGACGTCGCCCCCCTTCATGTCGATGACGCCCGGGCCGCGGGCGCGCCCTCCGGCGAGACGCTCGAACCGCTGGAACGGGCTGTCTTTCTCGAACACCGTGTCGAGATGGCCGATCAGGAGGAGACGGGGGCCGGGGCCGTCCCGCTCGGCGACCAGGTGTCCGGCGCGATGGAACGGGGCGCCGTCGATCCAGCGGGTGCGGAAGCCGAGCGCGTCGAGCTCCTTCCGGAAGATCGCCCCGACCTCGCGGACCCCGTCGAAGTTCATCGTCCCGCTGTTGACGTCGACGACGCGCTCGAGCAGGGATTCGGCGCCGGCGGAAAGGGAATCCACGCGGCGGACGATGCGGCGCTCCGCACGGGAGAGGGCCGGCGCCTCCCTCGAGCCCGGTGCCGCGAGGGCTGCGGCGAGGAGGAGGGCCGGTGCGGGAACCGTCACGGGCGCAAGCGTATCGCAGCAGGCGCCGAATGATGCACCCGGCTCATGCCCGGAGCCGCTCCGGACGCGATGATGGAAGGCGGAAAGGGGAGCGCCATGAGACTCAAGGAAATCATGAAGAAGGACGTGGTCACTCTCGGCGCCGAAGCGCTGGAAGACGAGGCCCGCGAGCAGATGCGCCGAAATCGGATTCATCACATCGTCGTGACCCGCGGGAGCGACGTCATCGGCGTCGTTTCCGATCGCGATCTCGGCGCCAGGTCCGAAGCGCCGGACCGCATCACCCGAACCGTCGGCGACGTCATGACCCCCGCGGTCGCGACGGCGACCGGTACGACGACGGTCCGGGAGGCCGCGAATCTCATGCGGGGGCGGACGATCGGTTGTCTGCCGATCCTCGAGAAGGGGAGGCTCGCGGGAATCGTCACGACCTCGGACCTGCTGACCCTGATCGGCAAGGGCGTCGAACGCCCCGTCAATCAGACGAAGCGCTGGATCATGAAGGGACGCGGTCCCCGCCGGAAGGCGCCCGCCTCCGTCTGACCGCACCGGGTGTTGTCGTCCTCGCCGGATGAGGTCCGGAGGGAAGGGCGGCTCAGGGCCCGTTCGGCGGTCCTCCGGCTCGCTGTCGGACGCTCTCGGCAGGCACGGAGCCCGGTCGCCGAAGAAACGGCTGTCATTTGGTCCGACGACCAGGCGCGGCCAGACGTGCGGGAAGCCGGGTCCGGCGGGCCGGCTGGCGGCTAAGACGTACTGAGAACGTACGTCGTGCCGGCGGCCGGCCCGCCGGACCCGTATAACGGCGCGTGTGGTCCGCGCCGGCCTAGACGATCTTGACGGGGCTGCCGATCAGCGCGAGATGAAACCCCTCGAGCGCCGTATTGTCGAACTGGTTCCATCCGTCGCAGCCGCCGTGCTCCTTGGTCTCGACGTCGCAGCAGATCTCCGCGCCGGTCGCCTCCTGGCGGCCGGCGTGGTAGAGCGACGCGAGCTCCTCGAGCTTTTCGCGCGGGGCGCCGGGATGCGTGCGGGCGATCCACGCGAACCGGGTCTTGAGCTCCGCATCCGAGGCCGCGGCGAATCCCTTGCAGAAGATCCCGAGCTTGCCGACCGCGGAGCAGAGGCAGTGGTCCACGTCGGCGAAGGTCCGGAGCTTCTCGCGCAGATGGGCGATCGCCTCGGGACGGGAGAGGTGCTCGACCGGGAGCATCGTCTCGTCGCGTTGGGAGTTCGGGTCGATTCCCATGGTTCCTCTCCTCTCTGACGAAGGCGGCGGGCGCGGAGATCGTCCCCGCGCCC
>DATFVB010000364.1 GCA_035260525.1 Thermoanaerobaculia bacterium | reverse complement strand
TGCCCGTCATCATGGCGCCGTGAACCTGGCAGTAATACGAAAAGTTGCCGGCGTTGGGAAACGTGAAGCTGAACGTGCCGCTCGAACGGACACCGGAATCCCAGACGCCGCTGGGGGCGCAACCGCCCTCGCCGTAGGCGCCGCCCCCGGACGTACACGTGCCGGAGGTCGTCGAGTGGGTTCCCGCATGCCACGTCCACAGGACGGAATCGCCGGCGTTGATCGTCGTCGTCGAGCTGCCGCTGGTGTTGTCGGTGAACGTGTCGTTCGAAATGGTCACGTTCGCGGTCGCCCCGTAGGCCGTGACGCAGGCCGCGAGGACCGCTACACTGAGGATGATGCCGATTTTTCTGGTCATTGTTTTGCTCCCTTTTCGCGGGCGAGAGTACCGGCGGACGGAAGCCATTCCGCCGGTCTTAATCAATCGGTGAGAATCGCCGCTCGAAGCGACTCGTTTCGCCCGGTTTTCCATTAGATTTCTCGGCGGAGGAGCCCATGGAACTCGCCGGAAACACCGTGCTCGTCACCGGCGGCGCGACCGGGATCGGCTTCGCGCTGGCCGAGCGTTTCCTCGCTGCCGGAAGCCGCGTCATCGTCTGCGGGCGGCGCGAAGAGGCCCTGCAAGCCGCCCGAAAGGCGCTCCCGGCGCTCGAGACCTTCCGCGGGGATCTCTCGACGGAAGCGCAGCGCCGCGCGGCGGCTGGCCGCGTCGAGCGCGAATTCCCGGCCGTGAACGTGCTCGTCAACAACGCCGGGATCCAGCGGCGCGTGCGTCTGGACGCCGCCAGCGGGTGGGAGGAGATCCACTCCGAGATCGCGATCAACCTCGAGGCGCCGATCCATCTCTCGATGCTCCTCGTCCCCCATCTCGCCCGCCGGGATCGGCCGGCGATCGTGAACGTCGGCTCGGGTCTCGCGTTCGTCCCGCTCGCTTCGGTTCCGATCTACTGCGCGACGAAGGCGGCGATCCATTCGTTCACTCTGTCGCTCCGGCGCCAGCTCGCGGAAACGCCGATCCAGGTCGTCGAGGTGATCCCTCCCGCCCTGAACACCGATCTCGGCGGACCCGGCCTCCACGCCTGGGCGGACCCCGTCGCCCCGTTCGCGGATGCCGTCTTTGCGGAGCTCGCGGCCGGAAAGGAAGAGATCACGTACGGTTTTTCCGAGGAATCGAGTCGGGCGTCGCGGGCGGAGCGGGCGGCGATCTTCGAGCGGATGAACCGTCCCGGCCGGTGAGGGCAGGCCCGCCGAAAACCCGCGAGCCGGCTCACCGTATCATCACGACCGCGGCCCCCGCCGGACGGCCCCGGGCGACCGCGGCCGCTCCGCTCCGGATAATCGAGCATCGACGCGAAAGGAGTCCCGCATGATCTCCCGGCTCTCCCGAATCGGCGCGGCGGCGTTCGCCGCGGCCGTTCTCGCCGTCCTTCCCGTGCGGGCCGAGCAGCCCCCGGCGGAGCCCTCGTCGGAGGCGAAGCCCCCGGCGAAGGAAGCGCCGGCGCCGCCCATTCCGCCCGCTCCGAAACCGGCGGTCACGCATCACCGGATCACGCTCGGCGCAAAGACGATCCCGTATACCGCGACGGCCGGCACGATCGACCTGAAGGACGCCAAGGGAGAGACGATCGCGAGGATGTTCTCGGTCGCGTACACGGCCGAAGGGCCCGACGCGAAGGCGCGCCCGGTGACGTTCGCGTTCAACGGAGGGCCCGGGTCCTCGAGCCTGTGGCTCCACATGGGGTCGTTCGGCCCCGTCCGGGTCGAGACGTCGGACGCGCGGCCCACTCCTCCTCCGCCGTACCGGATCGTCGAGAACTCGCGCAGCCTCCTGGACCGCACGGACCTCGTCTTCATCGACGCGGTCGGGACCGGTTTCTCGCGGATCGTCGGGAAGGGAGAACCCAGGAACTTCTACGGGACCGACGCGGACGTGGAGGCTTTCGCGCAATTCATCGAGCGATGGGTGAGCGCCAACGGACGATGGAATTCGCCGAGGTATCTCCTCGGAGAGTCCTACGGAACGACGCGCGGCGCGGCGCTCCTCGCCCACCTCGAGCGCGCGGGGATGGCCTTCAACGGCGCGATCTTCGTCTCGTCCTACCTGAACGCGTGGGACGACTTCAGCGGCCCGTCGTTTTCGAACGACCTCCCGTACGAGCTCTATCTCCCGACGATGGCGGCGACGGCGTGGTACCACAAGAAGCTCGACCCGGCGCCGCCGGCGCTGCCGGCGTTCCTGGACGAGGTCCGCGCGTTCGCGCTCGGCGAGTACGCGCAGGCCCTCGCGAAGGGGAACCACCTGGCGGA
Source organism: Thermoanaerobaculia bacterium (assembly GCA_035260525.1). Classification (NCBI taxonomy): domain Bacteria; kingdom Pseudomonadati; phylum Acidobacteriota; class Thermoanaerobaculia; species Thermoanaerobaculia bacterium. Next base: position 728 of record DATFVB010000364.1, on the reverse strand, counting down.
GCCGGAGCGCGCGGCCGTGGCGGCGAAGCTCCACCGCTACACGGGACTCTCCGAGGCGTTCCTCCGGAACGCGAACCTCCGGATCGACCCGGGCCGCTTCGCGAAGGAGCTGCTGCGGGGAGAGCGCCGCACGGTCGGACGGCTCGACGCGCGCTTCGAGGGAATCGACCACGACGCCGCCGGCGAGTTCCCGGAATACGACGCCGCCAACAACGCCTTCGGCTCCGCCTTCACGGCGGCGTTGAACGCGTATCTCCGCGACACGCTCGGCTACCAGACCGGCGACCTCTACAAGCCCACGAACTACGCGGAGGTCGGGAAGGACTGGGACGATCGGCACCGGGTCGGCGGGAACCGGGCGCCGATGCCGGACGTGGCGGAAGACCTCCGGCAGGCGATGACGATCAATCCGAACCTGCGGATCTTCTCCGCCAACGGTTACTTCGATTTCGCCACGCCGTTCTTCGAGACGGAGTACACGGTCGCGCACATGGGCCTCGACCCGAAGCTCGAGAAGAACATCTCGTTCGGGTACTACGAGTCGGGGCACATGATCTATCTCCACGAGCCCGCGCTCGACGCGCTCCGGGCGGATCTCGCGAAGTTCTACGACGGCCGATAGCCGGAACAGGACCTCGGGGTGGAAGGATGCGGCGATGTCTCCGCCTCCGCGCGCCTTCGGCGCGACGATTCACGGCCCCTGCAACGTGTGATTTCGAGAAAAGCCC
>DATFVB010000363.1 GCA_035260525.1 Thermoanaerobaculia bacterium | reverse complement strand
CCGCGCGGAGGGACGTTGAGCCGCGAAAAGATGCGTCGATGAACCGGCGTGAGCTCCTCGGTCTCGCCGCGGCTTCCGCGGCCGCGGCGGCCGCCGGGTCCCTTCCCGGCGCGGCCGAAGCCGCTTCTGAGATTTCCTCGGGCCGCGCGCGGCGCCTCTGGATCGACGGCTGCGGCGAAGCCTTCGACGTGGACGGGAAATTTCCGCCCGGGGAAGCGGCGCTGGCGGCGCTCGCCGCGTCGAATCTCGCGGCCGTGAACTTCACGGTCGTCGGGCCCGGGGCCGATTTCGAGAAGACGGTGCGCGCGATCGCGTTCGTGCAGGGGGCGGCCGCGCGCCGTCCCGACCGGCTCCTCGTGGTGCGCGGCATCGCGGACCTCGGCCGCGCCGCGGCGGAGGGGAAAGTCGGGCTCATCATGGGCTTCCAGACGACCGGGATGCTCGGCGACGACCTCGGCCGCATCGACGTCTTCGGCCGGCTCGGCGTGCGGATCATGCAGCTCACCTACAACGATCGGAGCCTCTACGGGGACGGCTGCCTGGAGCCGTCGGACGCGGGCCTGTCGCGCCTCGGCCGCCAGGCGGTCGAACGGATGAACGCGTCCGGGATCACGGTGGACGTCAGCCACTCCGGCGACCGGACGACCCGGGAGGCGATCGAGGCGTCGGGCAAGCCGATCGTGATCTCGCACGCCGGATGCCGCGCGGTCTTCCCGCATCCCCGCAACAAGGAGGACGCGGCGCTGAAATCGCTCGCCGGCCGCGGGGGCGTCGTCGGCATCTACCTGATGCCCTTCCTGTCGGCCGGACCGGGCCCGATCACGCCGGACGACCTGTATCGCCACGTCGCGCACGCGCTCTCGATCTGCGGCGAGGACCACGTCGGGATCGGGACGGACCAGGGGATCGAGCCGATCGCGGATACGCCCGAGTACCGCAAGGCGCTCGCCGCGGAAGTCGAGACGCGTCGCAAGGCGGGCGTCGGCGCGCCGGGAGAAAGCGCGGACCGGCCGCCGTTCATCCCGGAATTCAACCGCGTGGACCGGTTTTCGAGGCTGGCCGACGATTTCGCTCGCCGCGGGATGCCGTCTTCGGTCATCGACAAGGTGCTCGGGAGGAATTTCGAGCGCGTCTTCGAGGAAACCTGGAGGGAAAGTTGAGAGTCGCGATCCTGGCCTTTCTCGCGGCGGTCGCCGCCGCGTCCTCGTCGGCGGCCGCGGGGCCGGACCGGTACACCGTGCTCCTCTCGGGCAACCGCGCCGGCGAGGAAACCGTGCTTCGGCTTCCTTCGGGCGAGCTCGCGATCCATTTCGAGTTCAACGATCGGGGACGCGGGCCGAAGATCGACGAGCGGATCGCGCTCGACGGGCGCGGCTGGCCGGCGTCGACCGACGTCGCCGGCAACGACTACTTCAAGGGGGCCGTCGCCGAACGTTTTCGGCGGCAAGGGGGAAAGGCGCGCTGGCAGAGCGACGTCGAGAAGGGGGAGGCGGCTGCCGATGCCGGCTTCTATCTCGCCTTCAACGGCGCGCCCGCCGAAGTCGGCCTGCTCGCGTCCGCGCTCCTGCGCGCGCCCGGGCTCGCGGCGCCGCTCCTCCCCGAGGGGCGCGCGTCGATCGAGCCGGCGGGGGAGCGGACCGTCCGGAAGGACGCCGAGAGCCGCGCCGTCTCCCAGTACCTCCTGACCGGGATCGACTTCGCTCCCTTGCGCGTGTGGCTCGACCGCGACGGCTCCTTCTTCGCCTCCGTCAGCCCGTGGCTGACCGTCGTGCGCGAGGGGTGGGAGGGTTGCGTCGCGGATCTCTCGGCCGTGCAGGAAGAATCGGCGGCCCGGCGTCTGAAGGAGCTCGCTTCGAAGCTCGCGCATCGGCATTCCGCGATCGCGTTCACGCACGCCGCGCTCTTCGATTCGCCGGCCGCGTCGATGATCTCCGGGACGACCGTCGTCGTTTCCGGCGGCCGCATCGCGGCCGTCGGCCGGGACGGCTCGGTCCAGATTCCCGCCGGCGCGGAGGTGATCGACGCGGCCGGCAAGACGCTGATGCCCGGGCTCTGGGACATGCACGTGCACCTTTCGTCGGCCAACGACGGCCTCCTGGACGTCGCCAACGGGATCACGACCGTGCGCGACATGGGAAACGATCCCGACGCCCTGCTCTCGTGGAAGAAGCAATTCGACGAAGGCGCGGCCGTGGGGCCGCACGTCGAGCTGGCCGGGCTCGTCGACGGAAGGGGCCCGTACACGGCGCCGATCAAGGTCAAGGTCGACGACGAGAGGGAGGCGAAGGCCGCGGTCGACGATTACTTCCGCCGCGGATACGCGCAGATCAAGATCTACAGCTCGATCAAGCCGGAGCTGATGCCGGTCATCGCGCGACTGGCGCATGCACACGGGATGCGGGTCTCCGGCCACGTGCCGGCGTTCATGACCGCGGAGCAGTTCGTGCGGGAAGGGTCCGACGAGATCCAGCACATCAATTTCCTCTTCCTGAACTTCCTCTTCGACACGGTGAAGGACACGCGGACGCCGGCGCGTTTCACGGCGGTCGCCGAGCACGGCGTCGAAATCGACCCGTCGCAGGAGAGGGTGAAGGCGTTCCTCTCCCTGCTGAAAGAGCACCGAACCGTGATCGACCCGACGCTCGTCGCCTTCGAGACGATGTTCGTCGGAAGGAAGGGCGTGGTCTCGCCGGCCTACGCCGCGATCGCGGACCGGATGCCGGCGCAGGTGCGGCGAGGCTTCCTGTCCGGCAGTCTGCCGATTCCCGCGGGAAAGGAGGCGCTCTACCGCGAATCGTACCGGTCGATGCTGCGGATGGTGAAGGCGCTCTTCGATCGCGGCATTCCGATCGTCGCCGGGACCGACGACCTCGCCGGCTTCTCGCTCGCCCGCGAGCTCGAGCTCTACGTCGAAGCGGGGATTCCCGCGCCGGACGTGCTGCGGATCGCGACACTCGGCGGCGCCCGCGTCATGAAGCGCGACCAGGAGCGCGGCTCGATCGAGCCGGGCAAGATCGCCGACCTCGCGCTCGTCGACGGCGACCCGACCCGGCGCATCTCCGACGTTCGCAATGTCGAGATCGTGCTCAAGGACGGAGTCCTGTTCCGCCCGTCGGAAATCGACGCGGCGATCGGGGTGAAGCCCGCCTCCTGATCAGTCGCCGCGGACGGCGGTCGCGAGCCCCGCGAGGGCCTCGCGGGCGGCGGCGCAGAAGGGGTTCCCGCCGTCGTATCCCGCCTTCGCGATGATCTTCTGGTAGAGCGCGATCGCCGCGTCGCCGTCGGAATAGCCGATCTCGCAGATCTGCGCGAGCGTGAAGAGCACGTCGAGGCTTTCCGGCTCGATCGACCGCGCTTTCTCGCAGAAGACGCGCGCAACGTCGAACCGCTCCTCGTCGGCGGCCATCCGCGCGCGCTTCAGGTAGAGGTCGACTTCCGCCGAGCGGTCCGAGCGAGGGGAGAGCGTCCTCAGGCTCGCGAGCTTCCCGGGAAGAGGTGTCGTTTTCATGGGCTCCCGTCCGACATTGGCTTCCGTGCCGCCGCGTCCGCGGCCCGCCGATTTTCAGTGTAGGGCAATATTGCCGAACGTCAAGATTTTTCACGCATTTCGCGAAGATTCGCCGAGAGCGGGTTCCCGACCGGGCAGCCTTCGATCGGATCCCGAAGGGTGATCGAGAAGTCTGAGGACGCCGCTCGACGTCGAGCCGCCGGCCGGCCTGTCCGCGCCCGCCCGGCCTTCGCCCTCCTCCGCAAATGCTTCCGGGGCCCCGTCGCGACAAGTCGCCGGGGCCGGGGCACGAGGATCACGGGGTCATTTGATTCGAGAGTGAGGCGCGGCGAGGCGCGAGCCCGGCGGGATGCGGACAGACGACCGGCGGTGAAGGCGTAGTGGTGAACCGACGTCGAGCCGCCGGCCGGCCTGTACGCGCCCGCCCGGCTCGATGCATCGCCGCGCCCGCTACGAGGCGCGTTCGACGAGGCCCTCGGCGGCGAGCATCAGCGCGGCTTTCGCCTCACAGTCCGGGAAGGTCGAGAGCGGCTCCCGGGCGGCGCGGGCGTTCTCGAGCGCGAGAGCGCGCGTCCGGGCGACCCCCTGGTACCTCTCGACGATCGCGAGGATCTCGAACGGTGACACGCTGTCGAACTTGCGTTCCTTCAGCACGCGCGCGACCTTCGCGCGCTCGGCCGCCGTCGCCTCCGGGAGCGAGAGGATGAGCGGCATCGTGAGCTTGCCCTCGCGCAGGTCGGAGAGGACCGGCTTTCCGACGACCGATTCCCGGGCCGTGTAGTCGAGGAGATCGTCGATCAGCTGGAACGAGACGCCGAGCCGGCGGCCGTAGAGGGCGAGCCGTTCGGAGGCCGCGTCGCTTCCCTCGGGAGCGAAATGGGCCGGGATCCGGCACGCGGCGGAGAAGAGCTCGGCGGTCTTGCGCCGGACGATCGCGAGCGCGCCCTCCGCGTCGAGGTCGACGTCTCCCTCGCGCTCGAGGCCGATGATCTCCCCCTCGATCATGGCGAGCGTGGTCTGGGAGAGGATCTTCAGGATCGTGAGATCCCCCTCCTCGAGCGCGACGCCCATCGACTTCGTGTACAGGTAGTCGCCGAAAAGGACGGTCAGGTTGTTGCCCCAGAGGGAGTTGACCGACTCGCGCCCGCGCCGGAGCTTCGCCTCGTCGATGATGTCGTCGTGCACGAGGGTCGCGGCATGGATGAACTCGACGACGGCCGCGTACCGAACGTCCGTCGTCCCTTTGTCGTACCCCAGGAGCTTGGCCGAAAGGAGCAGCAGGGCCGGCCGGATGCGTTTTCCGCCGCCGCTCCGCAGGTAGTCGCCGATCTTCGAGATGGTCGCGACGGGGGAGTCGCAGAGCCGGATCAGCTCTCGCTCGACCTCGGCGAGCTTGGGGGCGATCAGGTCGTAGGAGCGGCGGAGCTCCTCCTCGCGCGGACGGGCAGCGATCTTCATGCGCGAGCGAATCTTACATCGGGCGCGGCACGGGGCGGCGCGCACCCGCGCCGCTCTCCTATTCTCGGAAGGACCCGGAGGCGACGCGAGAGCCGAGCGAGACGGGATGCGGGTCGTCCCCGCGCCGTCCCGAGGCGTACGTCGACGGCGGCGCGGGGCGGCACGCGCCGTATTCGCTCGAGCTATCGCGCCGCCCGCTACCGGTAGTTGAGGAATTGCAAAGGCAGCCCGAAATCGTCCCCCTTCAGCAGCGCGATGACCGCCTGCAGATCGTCTCGGCTCTTGCCCGCGATTCGCACCTGGTCGGCCTGGATCGAGGCCTGCACCTTGATCTTCGAATCCTTGATGGCCTTGACGATCGCCTTCGCCTTCTCCGTCGGGATGCCCTGCTGGATCTTCACGATCTGGCGGACGGTCGCGCCGGCCGCCGGCTCGACCTTCTGGAAGTCGAGCGACTTGACCGCGATCCCGCGCTTGACGAGCTTCGTCTCGAGGATGTCGACGACGCTCTTCAACTTGTGCTCGTCGTCGGAGGTGAGCGTGAGCTGAAGCTCCTTGTCATTCCACTCGATCTTCGACTTGCTTCCGCGGAAGTCGAACCGGGTCGCGATCTCCTTCGAGGCCTGCTGGACGGCGTTCTGGACCTCCTGGAGGTCGACCTTGGAAACGACGTCGAACGAATTCTCCTGCGCCATGGGATCCCTTTCCGACCCGCCGGCCTCAGCCGCGGGTCACGGCTCGTTCTCGATGATCCGGGTTCCCGCCGGCGGGTGGATCGCGAAGGCGGAGACGTCGCGCGGAGGCTCCGTCCGGAACGCCTCGAACCGGAACTCGGTGCGATCGCCCGCCGACGACTGGAACGACAGCGAAGCGGGGGAGCCGTCGGCCGCCAGCCCGAGCCGGATCCACGACACCTCCGAATCCGGGTCCCGCGGGGTGACGAGAATCGAAGCCGCTCCCGGCCCCTGTTCGAGGTCGAGGGTATTGCGCTTCCGCAGCTCGTCGGCGCTCTCGAGGAAGATCAGGGGGAGCTGCGCCCGGTCGTCTTCCGTGAGCGCGCGCACGGTCATCTGACGGTCGGCCGGCGAGTAGAACCGCGCGACTTTGCCGTCGAAGGCGAACGTCTTCTTCGGAGACTCGTAGTCGAACCGGAGGTTCTCGGGCGCCTGGACGACGAGCACGCCGCTCTCCTTGCGCGACTTCGTGAACCCGGCGGGCGTGAACGTCTGGACGAACGACGCGACGTGAGCCTTGCCGTCCTGGAAGTATCGGGCGGCGCGAGCGAGCTCCGCCCCCGGATCGGCGGCCCCGGCGGAGCCGGCGAGCAGGAGCGCCGCGGCGATTCCCGCCGCGGCGACCCGCGCGCGTCTCGCCGACGCGACCCATGCGCGTCTCGCCGACGCGACTCTCAATGCCGGAAGTGCCGTCGCGGAGCGAGCAGGAAAGCCAGTTTCCTGTCGTCGGCGGCGGCGACGATATCCGCGTCACGGATCGACCCTCCGGGGGCGACGACCGCGGTGACGCCGGCGTCGGCCAGGAGGTCGAGCCCGTCGCGGAACGGGAAAAACGCGTCGGAGGCGGCGCTCGTGCCGTTGACGGGGAGGTCGGCCTTCATGACGGCGAGCCGGCACGAATCGACGCGGCTCATCTGGCCGGCGCCGATTCCGACGGTCTGACGCGCGTTGGCGATCACGATCGCGTTCGACTTGACGCGGCGGGCGACGGTCCAGGCGAGCTCGCAGGCCGCGCGCTCGATCGCGAGGGGCTTGCGCTCCGAAACGACGCGCCATGCGGCCGGATCGTCGGGCTCGTTGTCCTGCTCCTGGAGGAGCAGGCCGCCGCCGATCCTCTTCCAGTCCACGCCCCCGTCGGGGCCCTGGCTCACCGGGAGGCGGAGCAGGCGGATGTTGGGCTTCTTCGCGAACGCGGCGAGGGCGTCTTCGGTGAAATCGTCGGCGACGACGGCCTCGACGAAATGCTGCAGGACGAGCGCGGCCACGGCGCCGTCGACCGTCCCGCGGATCGCGATGATGCCGCCGAACGCGGCGAGAGGGTCGCACGCGAAGGCGCGGCCGAATGCCTCGAGGACGTTGTCGCCGACGGCGGCGCCGCACGGGTTGTTGTGCTTGACGATGACGGCGGCGCTGCCGCGAAGGTCGCGCGCGAGGCGCACGGCGGAGTCGACGTCGAGGAGATTGTTGAACGAGAGCTCCTTGCCCTGCAGCTGGCGAAACCCGATGAGCTCGCCCGGCGCCGCCGCCCGGTCCCGGTAGACGGCGGCGCGCTGGTGCGGGTTCTCGCCGTACCGGAGCGAGGCCTGTTTCTCGAACCCGAAGAGGAGCGTCTCAGGGAACGGGTCGCCCCCGGAAACCTCGCGCGAGAAATAGTTGGCGATCGCCGAGTCGTAGAGGGCCGTCCGCGCGAACGCCTTCGCGGCCAGCCGCTCCCGGCTGGCCGGCGCCACGGCTCCGGTCGCGCGGATCTCGGCGAGGACGGCGGCGTAGTCGCCCGGGTCGACGATCACCGCCACGCGGGAGTGGTTCTTCGCCGCGGCGCGGATCATCGCGGGGCCTCCGACGTCGATCTTCTCGATGGCGGCCCGCCCGCGCGCGCCGGCCGCGATCGCCTCTTCGAACGGGTAGAGATTGACGGCGACGAGCTCGAACGGAAGGATTCCCTGGGCGGCGAAATCGCGCGCGTGCCCCGCATCGGCCGGGTCGCCGAGGATCCCGCCGAAGATCTTCGGGTGCAGCGTCTTGACGCGGCCGCCGAAGATCTCCGGGAACTCGGTGATCTCCTCCGCTTTGGTCGCGGCGATCCCGCGCTCGGTCAGATGCGCCGCCGTGCCGCCGGTCGAGACGATCTCGATCCCGAGCTCCTGCAGCGCCTGCGCGAGCTCCGCGATGCCGGTCCGGTCGGAGACCGACAACAGGGCCCGGCGGACCCGGACCGGGCCGCTAGCGGGGAGCGCCGGGGACGTCGTAAGGTCCGTTTCGTTCATCGATTTCCTTCGCGGGCCGGGCGTCGCCGCCCGCTCCGGTCCAGATGGCCCACAGCAGGTTCGTCTCGTCGGCGACGATCCGGGAGGCCGCGGCGTCCGGGGCGCCGCGCGTCCTGTCGAGCTCTCCGCGCGCGGCCCGGATCGAGCGGGCGGCCGGCGCGGGGTCTCCGGAGGCGCACGCCGCGGCGACCCCCGGGATCCGGTAGGGCCCCGCGCTCGCCTTCTCGAATTCCTCTCCGCCGGCCGGCGCCTCGGCCGAGAGCACGCCCCCGATCAGCGCGCCGGTCCTCCGGATGACCTCCGAAAACGGCGTGCGGGAGAGGATCGCGCGCGAGATCCCGCGGGCTTCGCGTTCGAAGTCGGACGGCGGCGGACGCCTCGCGGCGTCGCGCACCCCGGTCAGGTATTCCCGGCGGTAGTTCACGATCATCGCCGAGAGATCGGGGGGAGCGCGGCGGGTCCCGGCGATCGCGAGGTTCAACGCCGCGCGATCGGAGCCGGCGAAGCCGGTCGCGGCGAGGAACAGGGTGGCGGCGAGACGCATCGGGTCGGCATTCTAACCCGTTCGATCCGGCGGACGCGGTCACGGGACCTCCACGACGCGTTCGCGGAAATCGATTCCGCGCGCGCGGAGCTCGGAGAGCAGCCGCCGCGACGCGTTCTCGTTCCTCCCGAGATGCTCGAGCGCTCGGATTCCCGGGTCGGCGTACTCGCCCGAGGCGAGCATCCGCGCGACGATCGCGCAGGGGAACCCCGTCGTGCGCGCCATCGAGGTCGTCCCCGTCGCGGGGTCGGTCCGGTCCAGCAGGTCGAAGACGTGGCGGCGGCGTGCACGGTCCTTCGCGCCTTCGGCGACGACGCGGAGCACGGTCAGCTCGGCGGCGCCGGCCGGCAGCTTCCACGCGGCAAAGAGGAGGCGCTCCGTGACCTCGCGCGGAGAGACGGGCACGCCGCGCACCGGAATCGGCTTTTCGTCGAAGAAACCGGTCTCCCGGAAGACGCGCATGAGCTCCGCGTGCCCGGGATAGCGCATCGTCTTCTCCTTCATGTCGCGGGCCGGAACGGTCGAGAGCACTGTGCGGAGCCCGTCCGTGAGGAAGGCCTCGAGCGTGCCGATGCCGTCGAAGTCGACGCTCTCCACCTCCGAGAGGGCCGGCTTGACGACGAGGCGGCCGTTCTCGACGACGCGCGCCGGACGCGTGTACTCCTCGATCACGTCGGTCGCCGAGAAGACGATCGCGTATTCGTACGGCCATCGCCGGGCGGCGGGGAGGCCGCCGACGTAGATCGAGAGGCTCTCGATCTCGTCGAGCTGCGCCTGGGCCCGCCCGGCCGCGAAATTCGAGAGCCCCGGAGAGACGCCGCAGTCGACGACCGCCGTGACGCCCTTCTTCCGCGCCTCGTCGTCGAGATCGAGCGGGTCTTCCGGCGAAAACGAGATGTCGGCGATCGGCTTTCCGGCGGCGATCACCGCGCGAAGCATGTTCCTGCCGAGGAACCCGGGCACGGCGCCGACGACGACGTCCGCGTCCTCGACGGCGCGCGCGATCTCGTCGGCCGAGGAGAGGTCGGCCGGCGCGGCCGCGATCGCGCCCGACTCCCGGATCCGGGCGAGCGTCTCCTCCGCGCGGTCGTACACCGTGACGGAGAGCTCGGGGTCCGCCGCGAGATCGCGCGCGATCACGGCGCCGACGAGCCCGCCGCCGAGAACGGCGACGTTCTTCATGCGCTTGCGATTCTATGCCGAGGGCGAGAAATGATGAGAATTGATCTATCTATGCACGAGTCGGAATTTCAGGATCGTGACGTCGCGACGGGCCAGTTTTTTTCGTTACAAGGCGACAAAGAGAGGTAAACGACGATGGGACGAAAGCTTTTATCGGCTTGTTCTTCTTCCTGGGTTACTCGGAGCCTTCTCGGTAGCCTTTCTCGCGATTTCTGGAGCCAAGCGTGCCGACGCTGGAATGAGCCACGCGTTCGTTCGCTACTACTACGACGATGCTCAGCACACGAATGAGGTTGGCGAGTGCTATAGTCCTTGCTTCGAAGTCGGATGCGAAATGGTCTGGGGTGTTCGTACTTCATATTACAGTGTCGTTGAGGACAGTCGCTTCTGTGTCTACGGTTGCGACGATCCACCATGTGGGTATTCCCCAGTCCCGCCCGGAAATGAGGACGACCCTGACCATAAGCTAAACCGCTAAAAAACATGGCCCGCCGCGATACTCGATTCGAGCAACGGCACCGGCCCTGTGGCGGGGGTGCCCCGTGATTACGTTCGTGACGTTGTTCCTTGGATTGACGGCCGGAACACAGCGCATATCCCTGATAGCTGATCACGGAGTTAAAGCGGTTCAGATTACGATCGATGGGACGAGTCTGAGCACGCTGCCCGCA
>DATFVB010000362.1 GCA_035260525.1 Thermoanaerobaculia bacterium | reverse complement strand
CCTTGTCCTCGTCCGCGGCCGGGCGGCTTCGCCGCCGCGGGAAGTTCCCTCGCTCGTCGGCCGCGCCGGAGCGTTCTCGGATTCGCCCGTGCGTGCCGGGCTCGCGTACCAGTTCTCCCGGCGCGCGCGCGCGGAGCTCCGGCGCGAGATTCGCGCGCAGCTCGAGGAGTTCCGGCGGACCGGCCTCTCCCTCTCGCACGTCGACGGCCACCTGCATCTCCACGTGCACCCGGTCGTGCTCGCGATCCTGCGCGATCTCGCGTCCGAGTTTTCGATTCCCGCGGTGCGCCTCCCGTCGGAGGAGCTGGCGGCCACGCTCGCGCTCGACCGCTCGGGGGTCGGGACGAAATTCCTTCACGCCGTGATCTTCGGCCTCCTCCGCCGGCACGGCGAACGCCGGATGCGCGAGGGAGGGATCGCATTCGCGGATCGCGTCTACGGCCTGCTCGAGACGGGCCGGATCACCGAGGAGTATCTCGCCGGCCTCCTGCCGAAGATCCGCGCCGCGCGCGTCGAGCTCTATTGTCATCCGGCGGCGGAGATCCCGGGCGAGCCGCGCAACGGGCCTCCGGGCTCCGGGCCCGCGGAGCTCGCCGCGCTCGTCAGCCCGAAGGTGAAGGTGGCGGTCGAGGCGAACGGCTTCCGGCTGACGACGCCCGCCGGGCTCTTCGACGACACGCGAACGCCGGCGCTCGCGCGCTGATGGCGCTCGCGGCGTTCCGGGTTCTCCTCTATCTGCTCTGCGCCGGTGCGACCGGCTACTCCCTCTACGCGATCGCGGCGGCGCGCGATTTCTTCCGCGGGCCGGCGCCGCCGGAGGGCGGCCCCCGTCCTCCCGTTTCCGTGCTCAAGCCGATTTGCGGCGCCGAAGAGCGCGCGGAGGCGAATTTCCGGTCTTTCGCCGATCAGGACTATGCCGGGCTCCAGATCGTCTTCGGCTCGCTCGATCCGCACGATCCGGGTCTCGACGCGGCGCGCCGAGTCGCGGACGCGTATCCGGAGCAGGACATCGCGGTCGTCGCCGGAGAAGACCCGGGCGCGGCCCCGGGAGGGAACCCGAAGGTCCGGAACCTCGCGAACATCGCGCGGTACGCGAGGCACGACTTCCTCCTCTTCTCCGACGCCGACGTGCGCGCGCCGCGCGACTACGTGGCCCGGGTCGCGGCCGTTCTCGCCGATTCCGCGGCCGGCGTGGTGACGTCGCCGTACCGCTCGCACGGGCGCGGCTGGGGAGGCATCCTCCAGGCGCTCGGCAACGCGGCCGAGTTCCAGCCCTCGGTCTTCGTCGCGCGCCGCCTCGAAGGGCTCCGTTTCGCGCTCGGTGCGGGGATCCTCCTCCGCCGGGAGGTGCTGACCGAAATCGGCGGCTTCACGGCGCTCGCGCCCTACCTCGCCGACGACCTGATGCTCGGCCTCCTTCCGGCGCGCGCGGGCCGCCGGGTGGTTCTCTCGCTTCCGGTCCTCGACCACGAGCTCGGCTTCGTCTCGTTGCGCGCGTTCGTGCGGCGCCAGATCCGCTGGAATCGCGGGATCCGGGCGGCGCGCCCGGGCGGCTACGCCGGGCTCCTCGCGACGCAGTCGACGATCCTCGCCCTGCTCCTCCTGCTCGCGACGGGTGGATCGGCCTCCGGCGTCGTCGTCGCCGCGGCCGCCGTCCTTTCCCGGCTCGCGATGGCGTGGGACGTCGGCGGACGCGCCCTGGGCGACCGCACGGTCCGGCGGTGGATCCTTCTCGTCCCGGTCCGGGACGCCGTCGCGTTCGCGCTCTGGGTCGCCGGCTTCTTCGGCCGCACGGTCGAATGGCGCGGCGTGCGCTACCGCGTCGAGCGCGGCGGCCGGATCGCTCCGTGAAGACCCTCTCGCGCGTCTTCCTCGCGGCCGGAGTCGCGCTCTTCGGGTTCCTCCTCTTCCGGATCGGTCCGGCGGTGCTCGCGGCCGACCTGCGGCGCGTCGGGGCGAAGCTCCTCCTCCTCGTCGCGCTCGGCACCGTGACGTTCGCGCTCGACACGCTCGGGTGGCGGTTCGCGATCCCCCCGGAGGAGCGAAGAGTCCCGTTCCGATCCCTCTTCGCGATGCGGATCGCCGGCGACGCGGTGAACTACGTGACGCCTTCGGCCGCGGTCGGCGGCGAGCTCGTGCGGATCGCGCTGCTGCGCCGGTACCTCCCGGCCACGCCGGCGATCGCGTCCGTCGTGCTCCTCGTCGTGACGCAGTTCTTCTCGCAGGTGATCTTCGTCGCCGCCGGAGTCGCGTATGGCCTGCCGGCGCTGCTGGCCGGCCGGTGGGCGGCGCTCGCCGCGATTCCGCTCGGATTCCTCGCGGCGCTCGCCGCGGGCCTCGTCTTCCTGGCCGTTCGGTCCGACGGGTTCCGGCGGATCGACCGGTTCACGCGCCGGTTCGCGTGGCTTCGCCGCTTCGCGGACGCCGGGAACGCCGAGGAGCTCGATCGAGCGATCTTCGGCGC
>DATFVB010000361.1 GCA_035260525.1 Thermoanaerobaculia bacterium | reverse complement strand
ATGTTTCCTTCCGAATATCGCGGCCAGATCTTCATCGCCGAGCACGGCTCGTGGAACCGCAGCCGGAAGGTCGGATACCGGGTGACGCTCGTGACCTTGAAGAACGGGCGTCCCGTGTCGTACGCGCCTTTCGCTCAGGGTTGGCTGCAGGGAGAGCGCAACTGGGGGCGGCCGGTCGACGTGCTGGTGATGCCCGACGGAGCGATGCTGGTGTCGGACGATCTGGCGGGAGCCATCTACCGTATTTCTTACAAATAAGGGTCGCGGCGATGCATCGAGGCGGATGGGCGCGTGCGCCACGACCCGCGGCCTTAACGTACGCTCCCGGCACGCCGCGGCCGCGGGCTCGGACGCCCGCATCCCGTCGGCCTCGCGCCTCGCCGCGCCGAACAACTGAAACTGTTCTGACCTTTCTACGACCCTCGGGGAGACATGAATCGACTTGAAGCCACCGCCGGCAGGATCGTGGCCGCGTCGACGGGAAGGCCGAGCTGCGCCTCGGCGTCGCGGGCGATCCGCTCTTCCTCCGGCTCATAGACCGGAAGCGCCGCCGCCGCGATCTTTTCCTGCGGCGCGCCGCGGAAATTCAGACGGCACGGCTCGGACACGACCGTTCCGCGGTTCGCGAGGGGCAAGCCGAAGGTCCGGCAGGCGTGGGGGCGGTGGGCGTAGATCGCGCAGACGAATCCGGTCGGCCAGCGACGCTTCCGCGCCGCGGCCGCCGCGGTGCCGCCTGTGCCGCCGATCGGCACGAGGAACGGGCACGCGATCGCGGCCGTCTTCTCGAAGAAAGCGTCCCAGTCCTTCTGGCGCCGGACGTCGAGCAGAAGCGTCTTGGCGTCGCCGGGAAAGATTCGGGCGATGCGCCGGGCGATCGCCTCGGCGCGGCGGGCGATCGCGTGCCGCCGCGCCGGGGGGAGCTTCGCGAGGCCCCGGGCGGCGACCGCGGCGTCGAGGGCGGTGATCTCGAAAAGCCCGACGCAGCAGCCGAAGCATCCGACGCGGCAGGCGATCTCGCCGCCGTGGCGACGGGCGGTCGCCGCGAATCGTCGCGAAACCTTCGCGAGGAGGCGCTCGTAACGCGACAGCGGGCTCAAGGCGCGGTCTCCTGACACGCCGGACAGAAGTAGGTGCTCCGCTTCTCTTCGCCCTGACGCCGCATCGCGATCGCCGTCCCGCAGCGCCGGCACGGCTTTCCGCTCCGGCGATAGACGGCGTAAGTTCCGGCGAGCGTCGGCTTGGCCGGCCGATAAGCTTCGCCGGAGTTCCTTCCCATCAGCTTGCGGGCTTCGCGCACGACCTTCGCGAGCACGGCGTCGGAGAGCGTCGAAACGCGCGCGAACGGGTCGACGCGGCAGCGAAAGAGCGTTTCCGATTTCCAGATGTTCCCGATCCCCGCGATCCGGTCCTGCCGCAGGAGCGCGTCCCCGACCTCGAGGTCGGGACGGGCGCGGAGGCGCGACACGGCTTCGTCCTCCCGGAAATTCTCTCCGAGGACGTCCGGTCCGAGCCGGGCGAGCGCCGGATGCGAGCGCTCCTCTCCCGGGCGCAGGACCTCGACGACCGGCGCCGAGAAGCAGACCGCGGTCCAATCGTCGGTCTCGAGCACGGCGCGGGCGAGGCTCTCGGGAAGACGCCAGCGCTCGCCCGGACGATAGAGGTGCCACGAGCCGTGCATCCGCATGTGCGTCCGGAGCGTCCGGCCGTCGTCGAAGCGGACGAGGAGGTTCTTCCCGGCCGCGGCGACCGAATCGATGCGGCGGCCGGCGAGCGCCGCCCTCGACGCGCTCGCGCCGGCGCAGCGAAACCGCCGCACGGTCTTTCCCGCGAGCGCCCGCGACAGCGTGAACGCCGCTCTCGAGATCGTGTCTCCTTCAGGCATCGGCGTCCCGCTCGGCTTTCGGCCGATGGAGCAGGCCCGAGCGTCCGCCGACGAAGCCGTGCCGCCGGAACGCTTCGGCGGCGGGGGAGACCACGGCGTCCTCTCCGCCGAGGCGCGCGACGAGGAGCCCGCGGCGCCCCGCCTCCGACGCGCGCCGCGCGAGAGCCTCGGCGACCGCTTCGGCCGCCGGAGGTGCCCCGAAGAGCGTCACCTCCCGCTCGCCGCGCGGAAGGTAGGCGAGGAGCTCTCCGTCGCGCAGCACCACGAGGCCGCCGGGAACGCGCTGCGGGCGCGGTCCCGAGCCCTCGGGCCACGGCAGCGAGGCCCCGTAGAGGTTCGCGGGGTCGGTCGCGGCGAGGACGACGCTCCGCGGCTCGCGGTCGGGGACCCGCAGGCGTTCGTCGGCTCCCGGCAAAGCGAATTGCGCCGCTCCCATTCCCTCGACGAAATAGCCGCGGCGGATGCGTCCGGCTTCCTCCATCCCCTTCAACACCGGATAGAGCGAGGCGAACCCGCCGGGGACGCCCTCCGCCCGCACGGCCTCCCGGGTCAGGACGCCGTAGCGTTCGAGGAGCTGCCGGGCCAGGGCCACGGCCGTTTCGGTGTCGCGTCGGTTCGGCGCGCCGGAGTCGCGTCGGTTCGGCGTGCCGGAGTCGCGCCGGTTCGGCGCGCCGGAGACGTCGCGATCCGGAGCGGGCGCGAGCGACCAGCGGCCCTCGGTCCCCGGAGGCGAGAGCCGGGGGCGGCGGAGCGTCCCGCCCGGCTCGGATTTCCGCGATCCGCGCGCCCGCCGGGCGATCCGGCTGCGGAGCGGAGCGAGCGTGTCGTTCGTGATCCGACCCGCCCAGACGAGGTCCCACAGCGCCTCGACGAGGTCGCCGGAGAACGCGCCGAGGTCCCGCTGGACGTCCGCGAAGAAGGACGCCCCGCGGCGGGCGAGAACCTCGAGCACCCGGCGGGGGAGCTCGTCTTCGACGCCGCGCGGAAGGGGCGCGAGAGCCGGCGCCCGGTCGGCGAGGAAGAGCGCGATGCGTCCGTCGCGGTCGGCGATCGGCTCGATCCCGCACCAGACGACCTCTCCCGTCGCGCAGAGGAGGTCGAGGTCCGCCGGCCGGTACCCCTCGATCCTCGCCGGAAGGATCTCCGTCTCGAGCACCGACGCGGGAAGCGCGCAGCCCTGCAGCTGCTCGATCGCGGCGAGCAGGGCCTCCGCCCCGCGCCGGCAGGCTCCGATCCCGTTCCACGCGACGGCGAGGCGGGCGAGCGCGGCGCGCGGCTGAGGCTCCGCCTGCCGTCGGAGCTTCGCCATCGACTTCTGCTTGATCGCTTTCAGCACCTCGACGTCGCACCACTCGCGCGCGGAGCCGCCGGGACGGAACGCGCCTTCCGCGACGCGGCCGCGCTCCGAGAGCCGCTCGAGCGCCGAGCGGACCGCGGGCCCGGAGAGCCCGAGACGGCGCGCGGCGTCCTCCGCGCGCAACGGCCCGTGCGTTCGGGCGTAGCGGGAGACGAGGTCGCCGGCGGCGTCGGCAACGGGCGCGAGCAGCGCTTCCGGATAGCCGCGCGGGGGGACGACGCCCGCGGCGTCGCGGTAGCGCGCGAGGTCCTCCGCGGCGATGAAGCGCTCCTCTCCGGCCAGACGCGCGCGCGCGACCTGCCGTTCGCCGAGCAACGCCTCGAGCCAGCGCCGGACGGGGGCGCCGGGCTCCGCGCGGGCCGCGATCTCCGCCTCGGTCAGGTCGCCGACGCGCAGGAGCAGCGCGTGGAGCGCGTCCGGCGACGCCGCGCGTCGCCCCTCCGCGAGGCCCTGCAGGCGGCGCTCGTGCTCCTCGATCGCGTCGGGATCGAGCAGCTCCCGCAGGTCGGCCTCTCCGAGGAGCTCCTTCAACTGCGCGAGGTCGACCGACAGCACCTGGGCGCGCCGCTCGGCGAGCGGCGCGTCGCCGTCGTAGATGAAGCTGGCGACGTAGGAGAACAGCAGCGAGGAACCGAACGGCGACGGGACGTCGGTGTCGACCGTGAGGACGCGGATCTTGCGGCGGCCCACGTCCCCCAGGATCTCGGCGAGGCCGGGAAGGTCGAAGACGTCCTTCAGGCATTCGCGATACGTCTCGAGAACGATCGGGAACGAGGGGAAGCGGGACGCGACCGCGAGCAGATCGGCGGAACGCTTGCGTTGCCGCCACAGCGGCTGGCGCATCCCCGGCCGGCGGCGCGGGAGGAGCAGGGCGCGGCCGGCGGCTTCGCGGAAGTGGGCCGCGAAGAGCGAGGTCTCCGGGAGCCGCTCCGTCACGAGCGACTCCGCCTCGGCGGCATCGGGGAAGAAGAGCGCGGAAGCGGGCGGCGAATCCGACTCGGGGAATCGAAAGACCATGCCGTCGTCGCTCCAGATCGTCTCGACGTCGAGACCCGTCTCGCGCCGGATCTTCGCCTCGACGGCGATCGACCACGGCGCGTGGACCTTCCCGCCGAACGGGGTGTGGACGCACACGCGCCAGTCGCCGACCTCGTCGCGGTTGCGCTCCACGACGATCGTCCGGTCGCTCGGGACTTCGCCCGTCGCCTCGCGCTGCTCGGAGACGTATGCGATGAGGTTCCTCGCCGCGTTCCGGTCCAGCCCTTCGGTCCGGAGGCGCCGGGTCGCCTCCGGACGCGGCAGCGCGGCGAGCTCGCGGGCGAGCGCGCCGATCGCGCGGCCGAGCTCGCGGGGCCGCCCCGCCCGGTCGCCGTGCCAGAAGGGCATCTTTCCCGGCTCGCCGGGCGCGGGAGAGACGATGACCCGGTCGTGCGTGATCTCCTCGATCCGCCAGGAAGACGCGCCGAGGAGGAAGACGTCTCCCTCCCGGCTTTCGAAGACCATCTCCTCGTCGAGCTCGCCCACGCGCGCGCTCTTCCCCTTCTCCTGCCCGGCGAGGAAGACGCCGTAGAGCCCCCGGTCGGGGATGGTGCCGGCGTTGGCGACCGCGACGCTCTGCACGCCCTCGCGTCCGCGCACGACGCCGCGCGTCCGGTTCCAGACCAGGCGCGGACGAAGCTCCGCGAACTCGTCGGACGGATAACGCCCCGAGAGCATGTCGAGCACGCCTTCGAACGCGGACCTCGGCAGATCGGAGAATGGCGCCGCGCCGCGGACGAGCGCGAAGAGCGCGTCGACGTCCTGCGATCCGCCGCTCGCGATCGCGACGAGCTGCTGGGCGAGCACGTCGAGGGGGTTCTTCGGCGCGAACGACTCCTCGACGAGCCCCTCCTCCATCCGCCGCGCGACCGCCGCCGAGGCGAGGAGGTCGCCGCGGTATTTCGGGAGGATGATTCCCTTCGACGGTTCCCCGACCCGGTGTCCCGCGCGTCCGATCCTCTGCATCCCGCTCGCGACCGAGGGGGGCGCCTCGATCTGCACGACGAGGTCGACCGCGCCCATGTCGATCCCGAGCTCGAGGGACGACGTGGCGACGATCGCCGGAAGCGTCCCGCGCTTCAAGCGATCCTCGATGAGCATTCTTCGCTCGCGGGAGACCGACCCGTGGTGGGCGAGCGCGACCTCCTCGCCGGCGAGATCGTTCAGCGCGCCGGCCAGCCTCTCGGCGAGACGGCGGCTGTTGACGAACACCATCGTGGAGCGGTGCGCGCGCACGAGCTCGAGGAGCCGCGGATGGATCGAGGGCCAGATGGAGCGCTTCGGCCTCGCCGCCGCGGGCCCGCTCGGGATCTCCTCTTCCTCGCCGAGCCGGGTCATGTCCTCGACCGGCACCTCGACGGTGAGCTCGAACGGCTTGCGGCTGCGCGCGTCGACGATCTCGACCGGGCGCATCCGCCAGTTCCCGGCGCGGTCGACGACCCCGCCGGCCAGGAGCCGCGCGGCCTCCGACTCGGGCCGCACCGTCGCGGAGAGGCCGACGCGCTGGAGCGGCGCGTTTGCGCCCCGGAGCGCCTCGAGCCGCTCGAGGGAGACCGCCAGGTGCGAGCCGCGCTTGCCCGGAACGAGCGAGTGGATCTCGTCGACGATGACGGTCTCGACCGACGCGAGCGCCTCCCGCGCCTGCGAGGTGAGGATGAGGTAGAGCGATTCGGGGGTCGTGATCAGGATGTCCGGCGGATGCCGCCGCATCGACGCTCTCTCGGGCGCCGGCGTGTCGCCGCTCCGGACGAAGATCGACGGGACGCGAAAGCGGAAGCCGGACCGCTCCGCGGCCGCGGCGATCCCCGCGATCGGCGCGCGCAGGTTCCGTTCGACGTCGACGGCGAGGGCCTTCAACGGCGACACGTAGAGGATCCGGCATCGCCTCTCCTTCGGCGGCTCGGGAGCGAACATCAGCCGGTCGAGCCCCGCGAGAAACGCGGCGAGCGTCTTGCCGGACCCGGTCGGCGCGAGGATCAGGGCGGAGCGGCCGGCGACGATCGGCGGCCAGCCGAGCCGCTGCGCGGGCGTGGGCGCCGCGAAGGACGCGTCGAACCACTCCGCGACGGGAGCATGGAAGGGGAGCGAGAAGGAGCCGGCCATCGAGACTCCCATTCTACGGGCCTGTCCACCGTGTCCGAAGCACCGTGCCCGAAGCCGGCCGTCCCGGGGGGGGCGGGAGGACCGGCGGATCGCCCGGCCCCAGTTGGTATGAGCTCAAATGATCGGGGCGCGGGACGGATTGTTGCTCTTTCCCGCGCGCTGCCGGAGA
Source organism: Thermoanaerobaculia bacterium (assembly GCA_035260525.1). Lineage (NCBI taxonomy): Bacteria > Pseudomonadati > Acidobacteriota > Thermoanaerobaculia > Thermoanaerobaculia bacterium. The sequence continues at coordinate 2,730 of DATFVB010000361.1, read as the reverse complement.
ATACGCGCCGTGTTGCCCGGTGACGCGCGGCGGCGGCTCGGGATCGTCCTCCTCGCCGTTCTATGGACGCTTCCGCCCGCCCTGTGGGCGGTGCGACGCCGCTCGCCGCCTCGGCGTGCCACGCCGGCTCGCCCCGCCGGGCACGAGCCGAGACGGAAACCGGACGCCGGGGCTGCGCCGGGACTCCCTCTCGTCGCCTTCGACGGGCAGGCCCGCTCCCCGTCGGTCCCCTCCGACGCGGCCGCCCTGAGTCCGCTTCTCGACGTCGCGCCGCCGCCGCACCCGGATTCCGGTCTCCGCGGCGTGACCGTCGGCCGCGCGGCGGCCGTCTCGCCCGGGCTGAGCTTCTTCTTTTCGCCGGCACCGCCTCCGGCGAAAGCGTTCCTGATCGATCGAAACGGGAAAGTGGTCTGGCGCTGGTCGATCGAGCTCGACCCGGGGGACGAGGAATCGAGGCCGCGCGTCGAGGATGTCGAGCTCCTGCCCGACGGGTCCGTCCTGTGCGTCCTGCGGGATCGGGCGGTCCTGAAGCTCGACCGCGACTCCCGGCGTGTCTGGGAATGCCGGGTCCGCGCGCACCATGACCTTTGGCCCGACTCGAGCGGCGACATCGAGGCGCTCACGCACGAACGCCGGATCGTCCGCGAGATCCATTCGACGATCCCGATCGAGTCGGACGCGATCGCGGTTCTGACGCGGGACGGTCGGGTGAAGGACAGCATTCCCCTGCTCGACGTGTTCCGGCGCTCCGGGTACGACTATCTCCTCCCGCGCCTGCAGGGGGCCCTCCTCGATCCGAAGACCGGGGCTCTCGATGTCTTCCGCCTCGATCACGTCGAGAGCCTGGACGGGAGCCTCGCCGCGCGATCACCGATCTACGCGAAGGGAAACCTCCTCTTCTCCCTCGGAAACCTCGACGTGATCGGGATCATCGATGTGCGGACGCGGCGGATCGTCTGGCTCTGGGGGCCGGGGAACCTCGGCCATCCGAACGATGCCCGGATGCTCCCGAACGGCCACGTCCTCATCTTCGACGGGGGCGTCGACCGGTCGCAGGTGATCGAAATCGAGCCGCTGTCGCAAACGGTCGTCTGGCGGTACGCGGCGCCGAAGACCTTCCCCTCGAGCGTCGCGGGCACGGCGCAACGGCTCTCCAACGGGAACACGCTGATCACGGAGTCGGCGAAGGGGTGCGCCGTCGAGGTGACGCGCTCCGGGGAAACCGTATGGGAGTACGGAACCGGCGAAAACGACACCGGGCCCGGCGGCATCGTCCGGATGACCCGCGTCGATCCCGCGCGGCTGACCTTCCTCCCGAAATGACGCGCCGCGATCCGAAGGCGATGCCGGTTCCGACGCTGCGCCGCCCGCGGCTGCGCAGCGAAGGTTCCGGGCTCTCGCTCCTCGCCGCGGCGATCCTGTGGGCGGTTCCGCTTCTCTTGTTCTTCGGGCGCTTTCGGACCGGCGCCGGGACGCGGCCGAAAACCCCCGGTGAGACCGCCGCCAGCCGGGAAGCGGCGCGCGCGAACGAAGCGGCGGCGTTGTCGAACCTGCCCTACATCCTCCAGGCTCGCGATCCGCGGGCGGACCGGAAAGGAGTGGTCGTCGACGAGAAGGGGCGCGTTTCCCCCGGGTTGAATTTCCTGCTGCCCTGGTCGATCGAGCGCCCGGGGCGCGCCTACCTCCTCGACGAGGACGGCCGGATCGTCTGGCGCTGGTCTCTCGAGTCTTCCCTCGCGGGCCGGAAGCCCCGGCAGTGGGTCGGTCATTTCGAGCTCCTCCCGGACGGCTCGGTCGTCGCGGTGATCCATGACGACTCGATCGTGGAGCTCGATCGCGATTCCCGGATTCGGTGGAGGACGGCGATCCGCGCGCATCACGACGTCTGGCGCGATCCGTCCGGCGACCTCTACGCGCTCGCTCGGCGCGCGGAGCTCGTCCCCGAGATCCACCCGAGCCGCCCGATCGAATCCGACTCGATCGTGGTCCTTTCCGCGGAAGGGAAGGTCAAGCGCGAGATTTCGATCATCGGTCTGCTGCGCCGATCGGGATACGGGTATCTCCTGCCGCGGCTGCAGGACGCCGGCGTCCCCCGTTCCGGCCCCGCGATCGACGTCTTCCATACGAACCACGTGGAGACCTTCGACGGACGACTGGCGAAGCGCTCGCCCCTGTTCGCGAAAGGCAACCTGCTGATCTCGATCCGGAACCGGAACGCGATCGCGATCGTGGATCCGCGGGTCGAGAAGATCGTGTGGCTCTGGGGCCCGGGAAATCTGGCGTATCAGCACGACCCCCGGCTCCTCCCGAACGGGCACATTCTGGTCTTCGACAACGGCGTCGAGCGCTCGCAGGTCGTCGAGATCGACCCGCTCACGATGCGGGTCGCGTGGCGCTACGCGCCCGGGAGCGAGTTTTTCTCGAGAGTCGTCGGCGCCGTCCAGCGGCTTCCGAACGGAAACACGCTGATGACCGATTCGGTGAAGGGGCGGGCCGCCGAAGTGACTCCCGGCGGCGAGATCGTCTGGGAATACCTCAACCCGGAGTTCAGCGGAAAGGGATTGCGCAACGGGATCCTGAGAATGACGCGCTTCCCCCGGGACACGCTGACCTTCCTTCCGAAATAGCGGAGGGAAACCCGTCCGGCGCCTGCCGCGCCGCCTCATGGAGGCCGTCGCCGTCGATCGGCCGCGGCGTCAGCTGTCCAGGCCTTCTCCGGGCCTGGTCGGC
>DATFVB010000360.1 GCA_035260525.1 Thermoanaerobaculia bacterium | reverse complement strand
TCGGGAGGCTTCTACCGCGCCTATCACGTCGTGCAGGGCATCGACGAGATCGTGCCCGTGGACGTTTACGTCCCGGGATGCCCGCCGACGCCGGAAGAGCTGATGTACGGGATCCTCCGGCTGCAGGAAAGCATCCAGTCGGGCCGGAAATCGCGCGACGACCGCTCGGCGCGCTTCGCGGCGTCGCTCCCGGCGCTGCCGTCGACATGAGCGAGGCTTCCGTCTCGACCCTCTCCTCGTCCGCCGAGCGCGTCCGCTCCCGGATGGCGGGGGCGTTCCCCGACACGCGCGTCTCGGTCGCCGACCTCGACCTGCCGACGATCGAGACGGACCCCCGGGGCTGGCCGTCGGCCGCGCGCTTCCTCCGCGACGACCCGGAAATGCGCTTCGACCTGCTCGTCGATCTCCTCGGCGTCGACAACCTCCGCCGGCGCGGCCAGCCGACCCGATTCGAGCTCGTCGTTCATCTCTACTCGACGGCCCGCGACGAGCACGTCCGGGTGAAGGTCCGGCTCGACGACGAAAAGCCGGAGCTCCCCTCCGTCGTGGACGTGTGGCCCGCCGCGAACTGGTTCGAGCGCGAGGCGTTCGACCTGTTCGGATTTCGTTTCGAAGGGCACCCGAACCTGCGGCGGATCCTCTGCCACCAGGCGTTCGTCGGCCATGCGCTCCGCAAGGACTACCCGCCCGGCCAGCGCTGGATGTGCACGGAGGAGGACCTCTACGTGCCCGATCTCGTCCGCCGCGAGGGCGAGGAGGCGGACCACTTCGAGACCGTCGTCGTGAACCTCGGCCCTTCGCACCCGGCCACGCACGGAACGCTCCGGATCGTCGCGCGGCTCGACGGCGAGGAGATCATCGAGGCGGAATCGGAGATCGGATATCTCCACCGCTGCTTCGAGAAGATGGCGGAGACCCACACCTGGAACCAGGTGATCCCCTACACGGATCGCCTGAACTACTGCTCGGCCTTCCTCAACAACGTCGCGTACTGCAAGACCGTCGAGCGGATGCTGGGGATCGAGGTCCCGGAGCGCGGCGCGCTCGTCCGCACGATCCTCTCCGAGTTCTCGCGCATCATGGACCACTGCGTCTGCATCGGCGCGAACCTCGTCGACACGGGGGCGCTGACGAACTTCTGGTATCTCTTCCAGCCCCGCGAGGAGATCTACGGGCTGATCGAGTCCTGCTGCGGGGCGCGGCTGACGGTCTCGTACGGCCGCGTGGGAGGCCTCTCGCGCGACGTGCCGGCGGACTTCGTCGACCGCTGCCGGTCGCTCCTCCGGTCGATCCCTCCTTTTCTCGACGACGTCGACGACCTCGTCAAGAAGAACCGCATCGTGTGGGACCGCTTCCGGGGCGTGGGCGCCGTCACGAAGGAGCAGGCGATCGCCTGGGGCTTCACGGGGCCGTGCCTGCGCGCCTCCGGCGTGGGATACGACGTGCGAAAAGCCCGTCCCTACGACTTCTACGACCGTTTCGACTGGAACGTCCCCGTCCATCGCGACGGCGACAACTACGCGCGGTACCTCGTCCGGATGGAGGAGATGCGGCAGTCGCTATCGATCATCCGGCAGGCGCTCGAGCTCCTCCCCTCGTTCTCCGGCCCCGTCAACACCGGCGACTGGCACGTCGTCCTGCCGCCGAAGGACCGCGTGTACCACGACATGGAATCGCTCATCTACCACTTCAAGTGGGTGATGGAGGGCATCCAGGTCCCGGAGGGAGAGCGTTACGAATGGTTCGAGGGCGCCAACGGCGAGCTCGGCTTCTACGTCGTCTCGACCGGGGGGGGCGCGCCGTACCGGATCAAGCCGCGCCCGGCCTGCTTCCCGCTCATGGCGGCATTCGAGAAGATCATCGTCGGCGGCCGCGTCTCCGACGCGATCGCCACGCTGGGGACCCTGAACATCATCGCCGGGGAGCTGGACCGATGAGGAGCTCCCTCACCCGCGCTCACGCGCGACCTCTCCCGCCGGGAGAGGTTTGCGACCGGGCGCCGCTCTTCCTCCCTCTCCCCGCGGGAGACCTGTCGCGCCGAAGCCTGGAGGCGAAGGCGGAGGGTCGGGGTGAGGGAGCCCAGGGTAGGAGCCATGCCCGCTAACGTCGTCGACATCACCGACCGCGAGCCGCGTCGGACGCCGGCGGCGGTCCGGTTCTACCTTCCTCTTCTGAAGGGCATGGCGGTCACGCTCGGCCACCTCCTCAAGAACATCGTCGCGATCAAGAAGCTCCCGACGATCCTCTATCCCGAGCAGAAACGGAACTACTCCGACCGGTTCCGCGGCAAGCACATCCTGAAGACGCGCGAGGACGGGACGTTGAAGTGCGTCGCCTGCTACATGTGCGCGCAGGCGTGCCCCGCCGACTGCATCCAGATCGTCGCGGGAGAGCACCCGAAGCTCTCCTACGAGAAGTATCCCGTCGTCTTCAACATCGACATGCTCCGGTGCGTGATGTGCGGTTTCTGCGTGGACGCCTGCCCGAAGGACGCGATCTGGATGTCCCGGAACTACGAGCTCTCGTTCTTCACCCGGCACGAGTCGGTCTTCGACATCACGATGCTCGTCGAGAAGCCGGGCGCGGGAGTGAAGGACGGCTACGGATACCGCCCCTACTACCCGGGGGACGGGACCGTCCCTCCGACAGACGCCTCGGTCGCCCCGGTCGTGCCCGGCGACGGAGAGCGCAAGGAGCTCCGCGAGAAGGGGCTGCTCGAGGACTCCGGCAACCTTGTCCGCGGGTGAAGGGACGCCCCGCGCCTGTCCGCGGAATCTTCGACTCTTCTTCATCGTCGTTGCCGGTTCGTGCCGCGGAGATCTCCGCTCTCGAGACGTCGCTGAACGAGGATCCCCGCTATGCGCACGTCCGACGAATCACGGACTGAGGCTCTATTCACCCCGCTCCGCGTCGTCACGATAGGATTCGCTCGTGCCCCCGATCGACATCGACGAGCGCCTTGCGCGCGCCGCGACCCTTCCCTCCAACGTGTACTTCGGCGACGAAACGCTCGCCCGCGAGTATGAGCGCGTCTTCGGCCGAACCTGGCAGCCGGTGGGCCGGGAGGAGGACGTCGCGGAAGCCGGCGGCTATTTCACCGCTGCCGTGGCGGGCGAGCCGCTTCTCGTCGCGCGCGCCGACGACGGCGTCCTGCGCGCGTTCTCGAACGTCTGCCGGCACCGCGCCGGGCCGGTCGCGGGCGGGAGCGGGAGCTGCCGCGCGTTCCGCTGCGGGTACCACGGCTGGAGCTACGGCCTCGACGGGCGGCTCCTCGCCACACCCGAATTCGACGGAGTCGAAGGGTTCCGGAGAGAAGACGTCGCCCTCCCGGCGTTCCGCGCCGAGACGTGGATGGGCCTCGTGTTCGTGTCGCTCGATCCCGCGGCCCCGCCGCTCACCGCGACGCTCGACGACCTCGCGGACCTTCCCCGGCGCCGGCCCCTCTCCGGCATGCGCCGCGCGCACCGCAGGGAATGGATCGTCGAGTGCAACTGGAAGGTCTACGTCGACAACTACCTCGAGGGCTACCACATCCCGATCGTGCACCCCGGGCTCTTCCGCGAGCTCGATTACGCGCGCTACGCGACAGAGACGAAGCGTCTCTACTCGATCCAACACGCGCCGGTGAGAAAGTCGGCGCCCGGGCGGCTCCGGAACGGCGAAGGGGATGAGGCCGAGTACTACTGGCTCTTCCCGAACCTCATGTTGAACGTCTATCCCGACAATTTCTCCACCAACGTCATCCTTCCGCTCGGACCGGAACGCACCGTCACGATCTTCGAGTGGTTCTTCCGCGACCCGGACGCGCCTGCAACGCGCCGGGCGATCGAGGAGACCGTGGCCTTTTCCGACGAGATCCAGCGCGAGGACATCGCGATCTGCGAAGCGGTCCAGCGCGGTCTCCGGTCGCGCACTTACGACCGCGGACGGTACTCAGTCAAGCGCGAGAACGGGGTCCATCACTTTCACCGGCTCTACGCTGCGGCGATGGGTTGACGAAGCCTCGCACGACGAGTCGCGACTCGCGAGTTTCGAGTCGCGAGTCGAAGGCGCCGCGAGATTCGCAGGCGCTGCCCGGAAACCGCAACGGAATTACGGGAGAAGGATTTCGAGGCGCGTCGAGGCGCGAGCCCGCCGGGATGCGGGCCGTCCGGCCGCCGGCAAAGGCGTACCGAAAGCGTACGTCGTGCCGGCGGCGGGCGGCACGCGCCCGCTCCGCCTTCGCTGAAGCTTCGGCGCGATCCTGTCGGCATCGACGGGCGATTCGGCACGCGTGAAGCTATGACCCGATCGCGCCGTAGCTCCGCAGAGCGGAGGCGGACCGGCTCGATGCATCGACGCGCCTGATCCCCTAGCGAAAGCGGAGGCGCAGGGCCAGCCCGAAGTCGGCCCGGTCCCCGAGCGACGGCACGTTCTCCGTCAGCGTGAGCGCCGCCGAGCTCCGCGGGGAGAGGTCGCGTTCGACGCCCAGAGCGATCTCGAGCCCGGGACGCGACAGGTCGCCGAGGTCGTCGCGGCGAAAAGGGCTCTGCTCGAAGGTCGCCGATACTCCCGCGCGCGTGCGGGACCCGAAGGATCGCGTGGCTCCCGCCAGGACGCGCGAGAACCACGCGACCGGCAGCCTCGGCCCGGAGCGCCACCGTCCCGGCACGACGACGCCCGCCTCGCCGTCGACGGTCCACTTCCGACCGTCGCGCCGCGCGAACGCGAGCGCGCCCGCGTCCCATGATCCCGATCCGTCGAGGTCGCGCGCGCTCCCGGTCGGCGCCTTGACGGCCGCGTCCGCGCCGCACGACCAGGGGGAGGACTGCCGCGGACGCCACGAGAGCGTCGCGGTCGTGTCGCCGAAGCCGGAATCGGGCACGCGGTCGTCGAACGTCATCTCGCGCCCGCGGCGCTGCACCGCGACCGCGAAGCTCGACGCGGGGAACTCGTTCCTCCCCGACTGTTCCAATCCGAAGGCGCGGTGGAACGCCTCGACGGCCGAACCGCCGTGGATCGCGTCGTGCGACATCCACACGAGCTCGGCCGAAACCGAGAGCGTCGGCGTGAGACCCGCGCGCGCGACCCCCGCGATGCGAAGGAGGTCGCTCTCCAGGAAGAACACCCGGTCCTGCGGGAAATCCGAATGGATCTTCGCGGCCTCGTCGGCGGCGAACGGCCGGTCGACGCGCCCGAGCGCTTTGTGGATGGTCAGCGCGTGCCACGTCGACGAGAACGTGCTCGCGTAGGCCGCGTCGAGCCGCGCCGTCACGCGCCCCGGCGCGGGCGAGTCCGGGTCGGCCGGCCCGAAATCGAGGAAGGGAACGTGCAGGACGTGGAAGCTCCGCTCGCCGAAGATCGGGGCCAGGGATCCTTCCGTCGCGTGGGCGCGCGGCCCGGCGCTCGCCGCGAAGACCGACGCGAGTATCGCGATTCGGAGAGATCGGGCGCGGCGGCCCGTCACGGAAGGGTGTGTCCGCGCCCCGGAAACGGAAGGTCCTCGAGGCGGCGGCGCCGCGGGGGGAAGCCGCGGGCGCCCCGGCGGCCGCCGGCCGTCCTCACGGGCCGATTCCCGCGGCCGTGCCGCGCGTCTCGGAGACCTCCCCGATATCCCGCCGCCCCGGGAGCTCCCGGCGCTCCGCGAAGGCGGACGCGTCCTCGGCCTCCTGCCCCGACCACTCGTGGTACGCCTCCGCCACGACGTCCATCGGGCCGTCCGAGACGAGGCGGCCCTGGTCGAGCCAGAGGACGCGCGAGCACGTCTCTCGGATGTGGCCGAGAGAATGCGAGACCAGCATGACGGTCTTTCCCATCTCCCGGAACCCCGCCATCCGATCCCGGCACTTCGCCTGAAAGCGTTCGTCGCCCACGGCAAGCGCCTCGTCGACGAGCAGGATGTCGGGGTCGACGTCCGTCGCGACCGAGAACGCGAGCCGAGCCACCATGCCCGTCGAATACGTGCGCATCGGCGCGTCGAGGAACTGTGCGAGCTCGGAGAACTCCGCGATGCTCGGAAGGCGCTCCTGCATCGCGCCCCGCGAGAAACCCATCAGCGCGCCCTGCAGCAGCACGTTCTCCCGGCCCGTCAGCTCGGCGTTCATGCCGAGGCCGAGCTCGAGGAGCGGCGCGAGGCGGCCGCGGACGACGACTCGTCCGTCGGAGGGACGCACGACGCGGCAGATCGCCTTGAACATCGTGCTCTTCCCCGCACCGTTGCGGCCGATGACGCCGACGTTCTCCCCGTCGGCCACGTCGAAGCTGACGGACTTGAGCGCCGCGAACTCGTCGAACGCGAGCCGATTCGCGAGCCGCCGGATCATGTGCTCCTTCAGCGACCGCGAGCCCCCGCGAGGCACGCGATACCGGATCGACACGTTCTCGAAATGGATCATCGGCCGGCTAAACCGGGTTAGGACCGGAACGCATAGTCCTGGATGCGGCGGCAGAAGAAGGACCAGCCCGCGGCGAGCGTCCCGAAGGCGATCGCCGCGGAGAAGAGGATGACGAGGCGCGGCGGGAGCATCCCGTCGTACACGGGGGTCCGGAACGTCTGCAGCAGGAAGTAATGGGGGTTCAGCCAGAGGACGAACCGGAACCGGCCCGGCACGATCGACGGGGCGTAGACGATCGGCGTGATGAAGAACCAGGTCTGGACGAGCACGAGGTACATCTCCCGGATGTCCGTGAATCGCGAGGCCAGCGTGAAGATGAAGAAGGCGATCCCGAGGGTGAAGGCGACGAGGAGCACGACCGCGATCGGGAGGAACCAGCTCGTCGCCTTGAACGTGAACCGCGTCGCGACGAGGATGACGACGAGAGGGACGATCGAGAGGACGAGATTCACGAGGGCGACGCCCGCCGCCGAGACGACGAACACGGAGCGCGGCAGGAAGATGCGCTTGGCGAGCTCGTTGGCGTCGTGCGTCTGCGATGCGGCGAAGGACGTGCCGGTGGCGAACATCGCCCAGTACATCGAGCCGAGCATGAAGAACGCGGGGTAGTTCTTGATCTGCTGCTTGAGCAACGCCGAGAACACGAGCGTGAGCGCGACCATGTTGAGGAGGGGCGCGAGCATCGTCCAGGCGATGCCGAGCACCGACCGCTTGTAGCGGACCTTGATGTCGCGGACCATCAGCTCCCACACGAGACCGCGGTACCGCCAGAGGAGGAGCAGCTCGTCGAGCTCGGGAAACCCGCGTTCGCCCGAGTCGTAGTACGCATCCAGACGCGCGAGCCGGGAGGAGGACATCAGCGCGCGGAATATAGCAGGTTGCTGAAAAAGGGTCCGCGGCGGGGTTGCGAGTGCCGCGCGCTCGAATGCAAGACGCCGCGGCGACGACGATGCCGGAAGCATCGTCTAGCCGCGGCAACACAGCAGGCGGGCTCGCGCCGCCGCAACCTTCTGGTGGCGCGACTCTTGCCGTTCGCACGTTGTCCCGATCCGGCGCCGATCTCCCCGCTCGAGCGCCGCACGGTTAGGCGAATGATCTGCAAGAGTCGCGACACGCCGCCCGGATCCATTTTTCAGCAGCCTGCGAAAAGATGACCGAGCGCTTCCCGGCCGCGCGCGGACCAGTCGTTGGCCCGTCCGATCGCCCGGAGGCGGTCCGTGAACGTCCGGTCGCGCGAGTCGGCGAGCGCCGCGGCGAGCGCCATCGACCATTCGGCGGCGGTCCGAGCGATCCGCACTTCGGCGAACGCCCCGGCCTCGGGCATCGGCGTCGACACCGGCGGCCGCCCCGCCGCGAAATACTCGTAGAGCTTGATCGGGGAGACGAAGGCGGTCTCCGGCGAGACCCGGAAAGGGATGATCGCGACGTTGGCGGAGGCGAGGAGGCGCGGGACCTCGGCGTTGGCGCGCGCGCCGAAGAAGCGGACGTTTTCGAGCTCGGCCGCGCCGGAGCGCTCCCAGGCGCCGTCGAGCGCCTCGCCGTACAGCCGGAAGTCCCAGCCGGGGTTCCCGCGCGCGACCTCGGCCAGCAGAGCGAAATCGAACCACCGCGCGAGCGCCCCGACGTAAACGGCCGCCGGCCGCTCCGCCGCGCCCGGCGGACATCCCCGGGCCCGCGCGAACGCCGCCGCGTCGACGCCGTTGGCGAGGTAGACCGCGTCCGGGCGCTTCGCGGCGATCTGCTCGCGCAGCCCCCGGGAGACGGCGAACACCCGCTCCGCGCGGGCGAGCGCGCGCTCCTGGTTGCCTCGGAGGCGCCGGATCGGCTGCGGGAACACTCCGAGATGGTCGATCGCGTCGTACACGAGCCGCCCGCCGGGCCATTCTTCCTTTCGCGGGACGTTGTAGGCGACGGACCAGAGAAACGGGCGCGCGAGCTTCTCGAGGGGGGCTCGGGGGCCGCGGTAGAGGAAAAGGTTCTCCTCCACGTCCACGAAGCCGTCGAACCGGTCCTCCGGATGATCGCCGCAGTCGAACACGACCGGATGCCCCGCCCGGGCGATCGCCCGGGCGAGATGGTGCGGACGCTGGACGAGCGCGACGTTCCACCCGATCGACGGAAGGAAGACGACCGGCGACTCGGCGCGCGAAAGCTCCGCCGGAAGCGCATGAGGATCGCGGCGCGCGGGCGCGGGGCTTCCCCACTTTTCCCGGTAGCGGCGCTCGTTTTCCCGGAAGATCGCGAGATAGCGCTCCTCGCCGAGCCTGGCGAAGCTCCCGCGGCCGCGGTGATGGACCCACGAGTCGCGGGCGCACGCGATCTCCCATCCCGCGTCGCGGACGCGCCGGCACCAGTCGTCGTCTTCGAACATGCCGACCGCGAACCGTTCGTCGAGCGGACCGACCGCGTCGAAGAGCCGGCGCCGGAACGCGACGCAGAACATCGCGAGCATGGGGATCGGGATGCGCCGCCCGCGATTGGCTTGCGTGAACGCGCGCGCCCAGGCCGGAAGATCGGAGAGGCGCGCGTATCCCTCCGGCACCTTCGCCTCGTTGGCGATCTCGTTCGTGCTCGACCCGACGAGGCCCAGCCGCGGATCCGCCTCGAGGTGCGCCAGCAGCGCCGAGAGCCATCCGCGCGTGACGATCGTGTCGTTGTTGAGGAGACAGACGAACTCGCCGGTGGAGGCCGCCACGCCCTGGTTCACGGCCGCGGCGAAACCGCGGTTCTCGGCATTGGCGATCAGCGTGAAGGGGAACGCGGACGCGCGGCGCGCCTCTTCCAGCCACTCGCGGGTGCCGTCGGCCGAGGCGTTGTCGACGACGACGAGCTCGACGTTGGGCCAGTCGGTGCACGCCGCGATCGACGCGAGGCAGGCGCGGTTCAAGGCGAGATTGCCGTACGTGACGATCACGATCGACGCCTTCGGCCAGAGCGCGGCGAGCTCGGCGAGCATCCGGCCCGCTTCGTCGCGCGATGCGGGCGAGGCCGCCGCCGGCGCCCTCTTCCACCCGGCCCGCGCCGGGACGCTCTCCGCCGGCGCGCCGAAAAGGACCGCGTGGCGGATCCCGAATGCGTCGTCCGCGGCGTCGAGCCCGTCGGGGCCGGCCGGGAAGAGCACCACGCCGGAGGTCGCCCCCGCGGCCGGCCGGTCGGAGGAAGGGTCGGCGACGAACGCGCGTCCTCCCGCCGCGGCGATCGCCCCGGCGGCCTCGCGGACGGCCGCCGGCGGCGCGCCGCCGAAAGCGCCTGGAAGCAGGACGACGTCCGGCCTTCCGGGAACGTCCTCGCGGGCCGGCGCGGCGATTTCGCCGGCCTCGAGGACCGGCTTCCGGATCCGGAAGATCTTCTCGATCGGAAGGAGCCGCCGGATCGCGCGGCGCACCGGGAGGGGGATCGCGTCGCGTCCTCCGAAGTAGAGGGTCCGGAGGAGCTTGCCGCTCATCGTCGCGGGGTGAAGGGCTCGACGGAGCGTCCGGCGAGGATCGCGACGATCCGCTCCGCCGCCCGGCCGTCTCCGTACGGGTTCGCGGGCCGCGACATGGCCGCGTAGGCGTCGGGGTCGGTCAGGAGGCGCTCGGCCTCGCGGTAGATCTTCTCCTCGTCGGTCCCGACGAGCTTCGCCACGCCGGCCTCGATCCCCTCGGGACGCTCGGTCGTCTCGCGGAGCACGAGCGTCGGCTTGCCGAACGTCGGCGCTTCCTCCTGGATGCCGCCGCTGTCGGTCAGCACGATGCGCGCGGCCCGCATCCACCCGACGAGACGGGCGTAGTCGGCCGGCGGCTCGAGCTCGACGTTGGCGATCCCCTCGAAGACGCGCGCCGCCTCCAGGACGTTCGGGTTCGGGTGCACGGGGAAGACGAAGCGCGTCGCCGGGAATCGCCTCGCGAGCCGCGCGATCGCCCGAAACGAGCGGCGCATCGGCTCCCCGAAGCTTTCCCGGCGGTGCGACGTGACGAGCACGAGGTCGCGCGCGTCGGCCGGCGCGTCGGACGACCGCTCCGCGAGCCAGCGCAGCGCGTCGACGACGGTGTTCCCGGTGACGTGGATCGTCGCCGCGTCGGTCCCTTCGCGTTCGAGGGCGGCCGCGCTGCGCGGCGTCGGCGCGAAGTGGAGCGACGCGACGAGATCGGTCACGCGCCGGTTCATCTCCTCGGGGAACGGATTGCGGAGATTCGACGTGCGGAGCCCCGCCTCGACGTGGCCGACGCGGACGCCGCGGTGGAAGCCGGCGAGCGAAGCCGCCATCACCGTCGTCGTGTCCCCCTGCACGAGGACGACGTCGGGCGCGACGGATTCCAAGAACGGGTCGAACGCCGAGAGCACGCCGGCCGCGACGGCGCTCGGCGTCTGGTTCGGGCGCATCAGATCGAGGTCGATGTCCGGCGCGATCCCGAACATCGCGAGCGCGGAATCGAGGAGGTCGCGGTGCTGCGCGGTCGCGCAGACGACGGTCTCGAAGCCCGGCTCCGCGCGCAGGCGCAGGACGACGGGCGCCATCTTGATGGCCTCCGGCCGGGTGCCGACGACCACCAGCACTTTCATGGGCACTAGCGGACCGCGTGCTCGACGGCGGCGGCGACCGCGGCGATCTCGCCGGCCTCGAGCTCCGGCCAGATCGGGAGCGCGAGGACCTCTCGGGCCGCCCGCTCCGAGACGGGAAGGTCGCCGGGCTTGCCGCCGAGCGCCGAGAAGCATTCCTGGAGATGGAGCGGGACCGGGTAATAGACCTCCGATCCCACGCCCGCTTCGGCGAGTCGTGCACGGACCGCGTCGCGGTCCGCCACCCGCACGACGAACTGGTGGTAGATGTGATCGCGGTCCGGCCCGACGACCGGGAGCGTCAGCTTTCCCGCCGCCTCGGCCGGCGCGAGCCGTTCCCGGTACTCGGCCGCGATCGCGGCGCGGCGGGCGTTCCACCCCGCGAGCCGCTCGAGCTTCACCCGCAGCACCGCCGCCTGGATCTCGTCCAGCCGGAAGTTCCCTCCGATCTCCGCGTGGAAATACTTCGGCTCCATGCCGTGCACGCGCAGGCGCCGGAGGCGCGCGGCGAGCGCCGCGTCCTCGGTCGTGACGAGGCCCGCGTCTCCCGCGGCGCCGAGGTTCTTGGTCGGGAAGAACGAGAAGGCGCCGACGTCGCCGAACGTCCCGACCGCCCGGCCGCGGTACTTCGCGCCGATCGCCTGGCACGCGTCCTCGACGACGCGGATGCCGCGCCGCCGGGCGGCCGCGAGGATCGGATCGAGGTCGGCCGACTGCCCGTAGAGATGCACGGGGACGACCGCGCGCGTGCGCGGCGTGATCTTGCGCTCGAATTCCCCGGGGGAGAGCGTGAGGGTCCCCGGCTCCACGTCGGCGAACACGGGGACGGCGCCGAGACGCGAGACGACGCCCGCGGTCGCGAAGAACGAGAACGCGGGGACGATCACCTCGTCGCCCGTCCGCACGTCGAGCGCCATCAGCGCCGCGAGCAGGGCGTCCGTGCCGGAGGAGACCCCGATCGCGTGCGATGCTCCGAGGAACGCGGCGAGCTCCCGTTCGAGCGCCGCGCCCTGGTCGCCCAGGATGAAACGCTGCGACGCGAAGACGCCGGCGACCGCCGCCATCGCCTCGTCCCGGTACTCCGCGAACTGCCGGGTGAGATCCAGGAGAGGGACCTTCGTCGCGGTCATGAACGCGCGAGTCTATCGCGAAACGTCCGCCGTCCCGTCCGGATCAGCTCCACCCGTACGCGGGCGGCGCGCGCCGCGGAGGCTTCAACAACGCGAGCAGCACGATCCCGGCGACGAAGCCGCCGATGTGCGCGAAGTACGCGGTGCCGCCGGTCGTCGGCGTCGAGGCCGAGAGGCTCGCCGTACCCGAGAAGAACTGGATGACGAACCAGAACACGATGAAGAGGAACGCCGGCACCTCGGCCGTGAAGAACAGGAAGATCGGGATGAGCGTCAGGATCCGCGCGCGGGGATAGAGGAAGAGGTACGCCGCCAGCACCCCCGAGATCGCGCCCGAAGCCCCGAGCGACGGCAGCCGCGACGACGGATTGAAGAACGCGTGGGAAAGCGACGCCGCCAGACCGCAGAGGAGATAGAAGACGAGATAGCGAAAGTGGCCGAGGCGGTCCTCCACGTTGTCCCCGAAGATCCAGAGGAAGAGCATGTTTCCGCCGATGTGAAGCCACCCGGCGTGGAGGAACATGGCCGCGAAAATCGTCGCCAGCGACGCGGCGATCCCGTACTGGCCGCTCCACATCCGGACGGGGACGAAGCCCCAGATCCGCAGGAAGCGGTCGAGAGCGGGCGGCGGCAGCGAGAGCTCGAAGAGGAACCCCCACACGTTGCCGCCGATCAGCAGCCAGTTGATCCACGGCGTCGTGCGGGTGCGAACGGTGTCGCGAAGGGGGATCAGGGCCTACGCGCTCTTCGCGTTGACGCTTTCCTTCAGCTCCTTGCCCGGCTTGAACTTCACCGCGCGGGAGGCGGGGATCGTGATCGACTCCCCGGTCTTCGGGTTCCGGCCGGCGCGCTCGGCGCGGTCGGCCACCGAGAATGCCCCCAGTCCGGAGACGTTGACCTTCTCCCCTTTCCGGAGGGCGCCCTCGATCGCGTTCAGGAACGCGTCGTACGCGGCGGCGGCATCGCGCCGGGAGAGATTCGTCTCGCTCGCGATCGCCTCGATGATCTCGTTCTTTCCGGCCATTTTGCCTCCCGGCCGGCGAATGTATGCGGTGGCGTTGCGTTTGTAAAGTGCCCTTGCTTCGTGGGCGCGGAGACTCGTCGCGCCGAAGCCTTGGCGAAGGCGGATGCATCGAGCCGGGTATCCAGCGGACGGCGCGTCAGCGCCGGATGCGCCGATCGCCGAGCACGCCCGTGCGACGGCACACGGCGCGTGCGGCCGGCGTCGCCCTCCGACGTACGCTTACGGTACGCCTGCGGGCGCCGCCTGGCCACCCGCATCCCGTCGGGCTCGCGCCTCACCGCGCCTCAGGCAGAATCGTCATTCGCCGCTGCGTTCGTCCGCGGAGCGGAGAGTCAGGCAGTGCACATTCGGTTGAGAACCGGGTGACCGGGCCCGTGGCCCTTCGCATCGCGGAGAGCTTTCGCCCGAAGTTAC
Source organism: Thermoanaerobaculia bacterium (assembly GCA_035260525.1). NCBI lineage: Bacteria > Pseudomonadati > Acidobacteriota > Thermoanaerobaculia > Thermoanaerobaculia bacterium. The sequence continues at coordinate 4,544 of DATFVB010000360.1, read as the reverse complement.
CGAGGCGAAAGCTCCGCGATGCGGGAGCGGGAGCGTCGGTGAAGGGGGTGGCGGCGGCGCGGTCGAGTCGCTCGTTCGGCGAGCCGCGACGCTGCCACGCGCTCCCGGTCCCCGAACCAGCTCCCGCGACCGTGCATCTCCGCGCCCTCCCGCCCTCCTATTCCCTGCGGAACAGGTGCGCCGTAAACCCGTCCGTCCCCTCGTCCGGGTAGAGGCGGAAGACCGCCCCCGAGACCCGGCTCCGCAGCGCTTCGGGAGGATCGATCGGAACGAGGACGATCGAGGGATCGGCCGCGGTGAGGCTCGCCGCGACGCGCTCGTTCTCCTCCTCCTCGAGGCTGCACGTCGAATAGAGGAGATAGCCGCCCGGGGCGACGAGCGCGGCCGCGGATCGGAGCATCCGGAGCTCCGCGGCGGCAAGAGCATCGATCGCGGCGGGGGTCAGCCGGTAACGGATCTCCGGGTTCTTCCGGAGGGTCCCGGTCCCGGAGCACGGCGCGTCCAGGAGGACGCGGTCGAAGCGCCGCTCCGGGAACGGAGGGAAACGGACGTCCGCCGCGACCGGACGCGCCCGCGAGAGGTCGAGCCGGGCGCGGTTCTCGGCGAGGAAGCCGAGCCGATCGAGAGAGGCGTCCGCCGAGATCGTGCGCGAAAAGCGCTCCGAGAAGAGCGCCGCCGCGGTCTTGCCGCCCGGCGCCGCGGCGAGATCGAGCAACAGGTCTCCCGGCGGGAGGAGCGACGGGAGCGCCTGCGAGCCTCCGTCGGCGACGTAGAAGGCGCCCTTCTCGAAGGCCGCGGTCCGAAGCGGGTTTCCCGAGAGCACCTCGAGCCCGTTCTCCACGACCGCGAGCGGCGCCGTCTCGACCCCCTGCTCCTCGAGCTCGGCGGCGACGTCCTCCCGCCGCGAGCGCCGGCCGTCGCAGAGCAAGTGCAGTCGAGACCGCTCGTCGTCGGCCGAGAGGATCGAGCGGGTCCGCGCGATCCCGAAGCGCGCGATCCAGCGCTCCACGAGAAAGAGGGGATGCGAGAACGCCTCCGCGAGATCGCGCGCGGTCTCCCCCGGCGGCACGCGCGCCGGCTCGCGCAGCGCCGAGCGCAGCACGCCGTTGGCCAGGCGCGAGGCCCCCTCGCCGGAGAGAGCGCGCGCCATGGCCACCGCCTCGTGGACCGCGGCGCGCGTTGGCACGCGGTCGAGGAAGCGCACCTGGTAGAGCGCCGTCTCGAGGATCTCGCGGAGCGGCGGCTTCAAGCGCTCGAGCGGGAAACGCGAGAAGCGGGAGATCTCGGCGTCGAGCGCCGACCGGCGGCGCAGCACGCCGAGCACGAGCTCCCGCGCGAAATCGCGGTCCGCGTCGGTCAGTCCCTCGAGATCGCGCGTCAGGCGGAGCGGCCGGCGGCCCCCCGAGAAGAAGTCGGAAAGGACCGCCACGGCGCGGCGGCGCGCCGGGCTCGCCGACCGGCTCGGAGAGCGGGGGGAGGGACGGTCAGGGGGTCCCAAACCGCGTTTCCCGCCCCGCGCCTTCCCGGCGCAGGCCGCGAAGGAATTCCGCTCCGCTCGCCGGTTTCCTTCCCTCCCGCTGCAGCCGCGACACGACGAGCGACGTCCCATCCCCGCAGACGACCGCCGGCTCTCCCGCCTCGTCGAGGACCTCGCCCGGGTTCCCGCCCCGTCCCGCCGCGCCCTCCCGCGCCTCCAGGACCTTGATCCGCTCGCCGGAAAGCGTCGTGAAGATCCCCGGCCAGGGCGTGAACGCGCGCCGCATCCGGAGGATCGCGGCGGCCGGGCGGCTCCAGTCGATCTCGCCGTCGGCGCGGCGGATCACGCGGCAGTACGTCGGCTCTCCCTGCTGGGGCCGCGGGGCGAGCGTTCCCGCCGCCGCGCCGCGCAGCGTCTCGACGAGGAGGTCGGCGCCGGCGAAGGCCAGGCGGCGCGAGAGCGTCTCGGCCGTGTCGTCCGCGTCGATCGGGAGCCGGCGCTCCCCATAGACGGGCCCCTCGTCGAGTCCTTCGGTCATCCTCATGGTCGAGACCCCGGTCTCCGCGTCGCCGGCGAGGATCGCCGCCTGGACGGGCGACGCCCCGCGGTGCCGCGGCAGGAGCGAGCCGTGCACGTTCACGCACGCCAACGTCGGGATCTCGAGGATCTCGCGCGGGAGGATCTTCCCGTAGGCGACGACGACGATCGCGTCGGGCGCCTCCGCGCGCAGCCGAGCGAGCACGTCCGGATCCCCGCGCAGCCGCTCCGGCTGGAACAGCGGGATTCCCCGCTCGCGCGCGAGCCGCGCGACGGGCGGCGGCGTGAGCGCCGCGTGGCGGCCGACCGCCCGGTCCGGCTGCGTGACGGCGAGCGTCACGCGGAAGTCCGGCTCGTCCGCCAGGCGCGCGAGCGAAGGCGCGGCGAACTCCGGCGTGCCGAGGAAAACGACGTTCAGCGGACCGCCGTCGCCGCGGGCGGACGGGCGGGCTCGGCGGCCTCCCAGGAGACCGGAACGAGCCCGCTCTCGAGCCACTCCTCGTCGCCCGCCAGCACCCGCCGAGCGACGGCGTACTTGCGCGCGTCGTCGTTGTCGGCGAGGGAGGCGAAGCGCGCCTCGATCCGCCGCGCCGCGTTGCGGCAGAAGAGGTCCGCGAGCTCGACGGCGCGGGCGGCCTCCGGCACCCCCGCGCGGCGCAGGGCGTCGGCGCGGGCCACGGCCGCCGTCATCGCGAAGAGATCGGCGCCGACGTCGACGGCGCGGAAGAGCGTCGCCTGCTTCTTCTCGAGCTTCGGGCCGAACCGGACCATCTGGTGGAAGATCGCCCGCGCGAGCCGCCGCGCGGTGCGGTCGAGGAACCGGACGTGCCCGGCGAGCGGGCCAAACGCCGAGAAGCGCGGCCACGCGCCCCACCCGAGCCACCGCGACGGGTACCACCACGCGTAGAACGCCGCGACCTTCGGGAGCGCCGCGAGCTTGCGGGAGAGCGGCGCCTTCGGGTCCGCGAGCGCGCCGGCGACCGCCAGGTGCGCGTCGAGCGCCTCGCGCGCGATGAAGAGGCGCATGATCTCCGACGAGCCCTCGAAGATCAGGTTGATCCGCGAATCCCGCATCATCCGCTCGACCGGGATGGCGGGCTCGCCGCGGGCGCGCAGGGAATCGGCCGTCTCGTACCCGCGGCCGCCGCGGATCTGGACCGTCTGGTCGACGATCTTCCACTGCTCCTCGGAGTTGAACATCTTCGCGACCGCCGCCTCGAGGCGGATGTCGCGGGTGCCCTCGTCGGCGATCCGGCTCGTGAGCTCGACGATCGCGTCCATGGCGAACGTCGTCGCCGCCATGTCGGCGAGGATCTGCGCGATCGCCTCGTGCCGGCCGATCGGCTGCCCCCACTGGACGCGCTCGGCCGCCCAGACTCTGCAGATCTCGAGCGACCGCTTCGCGCCCGCCGCGCAGGAGGCGGGGAGCGTCAGCCGCCCGGTGTTCAACGTCACGAGAGCGAGCTTCAACCCGCGTCCTTCGGCGAGCAGGAGGTTCTCCTTCGGCACGCGGACGTTCGTGAACCGGATCACGCCGTTCTCGATCGCCTTCAATCCCATGAAGTGGCACCGGCGCACGACCTCCACGCCGGGGAAGTCCTTCTCGACGATGAAGGCCGAGATCTTCTTCGTGTCGGGATGCCGGGCCATGACGACGAAGAGCTCGGCGAGCGTGCCGTTGGTCGTCCAGAGCTTCTCGCCGTTGACGACGTAGTCGCCCTCCGGAGTTCGCTCCGCCGTCGTCGCGAGGTTCGCCGGGTCGGAGCCGACGTCCGGCTCCGTCAGCGCGAAGGCGGAGATCGCCCCGCGCGCCAGGCGCGGCAGGTACTTCTTCTTCTGCGCCTCCGTGCCGAAGAGCTTCAGGGGCTGCGGGACCCCGATCGACTGATGCGCCGAGAGCAGCGCGATCAGGTTCCCGTCGACGCTCGTCACGAGCTCGATCACGCGCGCGTATTCGAGCTGCGAGAAGCCGAGGCCGCCGTACTCCTTCGGGATCTTCATGCCGAAGGCGCCCATCTTCGCGAGACCGTCGATCACGCGCTTCGGGATCTTCCCTTCGCGGTCGATCGCGTCGGAATCGACCTCCTCGAGGAGGAACTTCTCCATCCGGTCGTAGAAGGCTCGGAACTCGGGGCGCTCCGGCGGCTCGGGCGGGAAGGGGTGGACCAGGTCGAGGCGGAAGTTGCCGAGGAAGAGCTCCTTCAGGAACGAGGCGGAGCGCCATTCGGTCTCGCGCGCCTCCTCGGCGACCTTCCGGGCTTCGGCTTCCGAAAGAAACTTCCCCGATTTCCCGGCGTCGGGCATCGAGCCTCCCCCGTTCGGGATTGTAGCAGCGGCCATGCCATGGCTCGGGCGCGGCGATACGGGTCGTTATACGGCGGCGTTCTCGGCGACCGAGCCAAGGCGCCTCGGCGTGAGCGGCACGAACCGTGGATCCGGATTTGGGTGCTAGAATTTCCTAAATGGATTCCGAAGAAGTCGACGAGGTGACCCGGCGGATCTCCGTTCTCGTCGAAGCGGTGCGGTCCGA
>DATFVB010000359.1 GCA_035260525.1 Thermoanaerobaculia bacterium | reverse complement strand
CACTGCTCGGTCGACCCCCAGCTCGTGCGCGGCGTCTTCTTCGCGTCGGTGAAGCTCCACAACGAGCGGATCCCGTCGATCATGGACGTGGACCCGTCGGTGCTGAAGCTGATGGGCGTTCCGGCCACGCCGACGGATGGGCAGGCTTTCTTTCCGTAACCAGCGCGGGCGCGCAAGCGCCCGGCGAGGAGGAGGTCCACGAGCTGAGAGGCGGCAAGCAGTCGAGCGCCTCGGGCGCGAGCTGTGCTGCCTCTAAAGCGTGAAGTGGAAGGTCGCGCCTTTCCCGACTTCCCCGTCCGCCCAGACGCGTCCGGCGTGGCGCCGGACGATCCGGTCGACGGTCGCGAGGCCGATGCCCGTGCCGGGGAACTCCGCGGCTCCGTGGAGTCTGTGGAAGGGAGCGAAGAGATGGCCGGCATACGCCATGTCGAAGCCGGCCCCGTTGTCGCGGACGTAATAGGCGCCGTCCTCGCCGATTCCGAATGCGATCCGGGCCGGTTCGCGTCCGGCCGTGAATTTCCAGGCGTTCGCGATCAGGTTCTGCAGGACGAGGCGCAGGAGCGTCTCGTCCCCTTCGCCCCGGACGTTTTCGGCGATCTCGAATTCCACGCGCCGGCCGGGCTCGGTTCGGCGGAGCTCGTCGGCGATCGCGGAGGCGAGGGAAGAGAGGTCGACGGTCTCCCGGCGGAGCGGGCGGCGGCCCACCCGGGAGAGGTCGAGCAGGGCGTCGATCAGCTCGCCCATCCGGCGGGCGGCTGCCCTGATCCGGTCCAGGTCGCGGCGGGCGGCGTCGCTGAGCGCCGGGCCCGCGTCCTCGAGGAGCGCCTGGCCGAACCCGTCGATCGAGCGCAGCGGCGCCCGCAGGTCGTGGGAGACGGAATAGGAGAACGACTCGAGCTCTTCATTGGCGGCCGCGAGCTCGGCGGCGCGCCGGCGGAGATCTTCGTTGAGCTCCTCGATGCGGCGGGCGGCCTCCCGCTTCTCGGTCATGTCCCGCGTGACCTTCGCGAATCCGAGGAGCCTGCCGTCCGCGCGGATCGGCGTGATCACCACGTCCGCCCAGAACCCCGAGCCGTCCTTCCGGACCCGCCACCCCTCGTCTTCGGCCCGTCCTTCCCGGAGCGCGGTTTCGAGAAGCGCGGCGGGACGGCCCTCTTCCACCGCCTCGGGGGGGTAGAACGCGGCATGCGGGAGACCCACGGCTTCCTCCGCCGTGTATCCCTTCAGGCGGCGCGCCCCCTCCGTCCACGTGACCACGCGCCCGCTCGGATCGAGCAGGAAGATCGCGTACTCTTCCACCCCCTGCACCAGGAGACGGAAGATCTCTTCCCTCTCCCGCAGCGCCCGCTCGGCATCGAGGCGCGCCGCGAAATCGCGCGCCGCCGACAGCGCCGCGGCGGCGAGGAGGAGGATCCCGAATCCGAAGGCCGACAGGATGGCGACACGCGTGCGGTCCGCGCTCTCCCGCTCCCCGCGCCGGCGCTCGTCGAGGAGCGCGTTCTCCCGGCCTTCCATGCGGTCCAGCACGTCGCGCATCGCCGACTCGCCGGCTCGGACGCGATCGGTGAACGCCGCCTGGGAAGCGCCCTGGAAGCCGTTCCGTTCGAAGTCGGCGATCGAGGCTTCGAGCGCCGCGCTCCACTCCGCGATTCTCTTCGGAAGGATCCGCAGATCGCGTTGCTGGTCGGGGTTGTCCGTCGTCAGCCGCGCCACCTCTCCCACGACCGGGACGATCCCGCTCCGCGATCGCTCGTAACGATCGCGTTCAGAGCGGTCGTTCGTCAGCACGTATCCGAGGCGGCCGTTTTCCGCGGCATCGAGGAGCAGACGGATTCGCGTGATCCGGCCGAGGACTTCGCGCGTGTGGGAGACCAGCGCGGCGTCTTCGGCCGCGCGGTCGAGGCTCGACAGGGAGAGACCTCCGACGACCGCCAGCAGAGCGACGCCGGTCCCGAAGAGGAGCCGTCTCGCGCGGCGTCCCGCGCCCGGCGAGGCCGGAGTCCCGAAGGGGTGCGACAAGGGCGCATTTGCCGGCTCGTCCGCCACGCCGCGATCTTAGTGCCCCTCCCCGGAAATAGCGTGCCATTTGCGCCCGCGGCTTGCGGACGAGGGCCAGATGCGACGCAACGCCGCCATCGTTTGCAATGTTCGGGCGCCCTTCGGGTTCGGGCGGCGCGGGGCAATCTGCGGCGCCGCCGCGACTCGACGATGGCAACGCATCGCCGTCATCGCGGCGACTAGCAGCTCACCCCGCGGCGCTGCGAACAAATGTCACGTTATTGCCGGGGACGGGCACTTAGCCCGCAGCGGCGGCGGGCTCAGGACGGCGGTCCGCTTTCCGGGTCATGGCTTGCCGCATGCGCGGGAAGGAGGGGCAGGAAGGGTGATGTCCTCCAGTCGTGCAAGACTGACGTCAAGGGGGGCGAGCATCGAGGGATGCGCAAGGGAGAGCAGTCATCGTGGGTGTTTTTGGAACAGCTCGTAAGCGCGGCCAGAGGGGCTGGAAGACGGGTTCGGGTGGGCTGCCCGCGGGCGAGGCGTACTGACGAGCGTACGTTGAGTCCGCGGGCAGCCCGCACGGACCCGTATAACGGCCCCTCTGGTCCGCGCCGGCTGATTAATGCGCGTTGGCGCGGAGGTCCTTCACGAGCGTCATCCAGAGTATCCGCACGTCGAGCGCGAGCGTCCAGTTCTCGATGTAGAAGAGGTCGTATTCGATCCGCTTGGTGAGGCTCGTATTCCCGCGCCATCCGTGCACCTGCGCCCAGCCGGTCATCCCGGACCGGACCCGGTGACGCAGCAT
>DATFVB010000358.1 GCA_035260525.1 Thermoanaerobaculia bacterium | reverse complement strand
GAAGCGGCGGCGGCGGGCGTGGCGGTCGTCATCACCGACCACCATCTCCCGCCCGAGATCCTCCCGGCGGGCGCGGCCGTGGTCAACCCGAAGCAGCCGGGGTGCGACTATCCCTTCAAGGAGCTTTGCGGCGCCGGCGTCGCGTTCAAGATCGCCCAGGCGATCATCCGGCGCGAGAAGTTGACGCTCTCGGAGCGGTCGCTCGCGAAGGTTGCCGCGCTCGGAACGATCTCGGACATCGTGCCGCTCGTGTCGGAAAATCGCGCGATCGTCGCGGAGGGGCTCGCCGCGCTCGCCGATCCGCGGGCGCCGGGGCTCAAGGCCCTGCTGGCGGAGGCGGGAATCGCCGGGCGTGCGCCGACGGCGGAGGAGGTCGCCTTCCGCGTGGGCCCGAGGTTGAACGCGGCCGGCCGTCTCGACACGGCGGACCTCGCGCTGTCGGTCTTCGAGGAGCGCGATCCCGCGCGCGCCGGGGAGATCGCGCGAGCCCTGTCGGAACGCAACGCCGAGCGGCAGGGGCACGAGCGGCGGGTCGTCGCGCAAGCGCGGCAGCGCTCGCTCGACGGCGGAGATCCCGCCCGGGAAGGCATCGTCATCCAGGCCGATTCCGAATGGCCCCGCGGCGTCCTCGGGATCGCCGCCTCGCGCCTCGCCCGGGAGTTCCGGTGCCCGGTCTTCCTCTTCGCTCTCGACGGCGACCGCGCGGTCGGGTCGGGGAGGAGCATCCCGGGCGTCTCGCTCCACGGGATCCTCTCGGAAATCCGCGAGCACTTTCTCGAGTTCGGCGGGCATGCGCAGGCGTGCGGCGGGACGGTCGCGGCGGCGCGGTTCGACGCTTTCCGCGAGCGGGCCCGCACCCTCTTCCGCGAGCGCCTCGCCGCGGTCGACCGCCGGCCGGCCCTGTGGATCGACGCGGAGATCGCGGTCTCCGACACGGACGAGCGGCTGCTCGCCGGGCTCGAGAAGCTCGAGCCGCACGGCGAAGGGAACCCGCGGCCCCTCTTCCTCGCGCGCGGCGTGGAGGCGCGCGACCGGCGCGCCGTCGGGGAGCGGGGGCTCCGGGCGGTGCTCGCGGGAGGCGGCGCGTCGCGGCGCGCGATCGCGTGGGGGCTCGCGGGGGGCGCCCCGGCTCCGCCCGACGGCCTCCTCGACGCCGCGTTCCACGTCCGGCGCGACGCGTGGGCGGGAGGGATCGAGCTCGAGATCGTGGATCTTCGCCCGGCCCGGACGTGAAGACCACCCCGCTCCAGCGGATACTGCTGGCCGCCGCCGCCGCGCTGGCGATCGCTTTGGCCGCCACGTTCCGAAGGGTGCCGCGGCCGCCGCGCGAAGCGCCTCCGCCGGCGGCGTCGACCGAAGGACCCGCCGGCGTCGGGCAGCCGACGACGCTCCTTTCCGGATTCGACTACTCGGAGAGCACCGCGGGCCGCACGCGTTTTTCCGTTCACGCCGATCGGACCGTGGGGTTCGCGGCCGGCGCCGGGCTTCCTTCGGACTGGTACCGTCTCGAGCGCGTCGTGCTCACGCTCTCCTCGGCCAGGGGGGAGCCGCTGACGGTCCGCTCCGACGCCGCCGACTACGACCCCCGCACCCGTGCGCTGCATCTGAAGGGGAGCGTGACGGCGCACGACGCCCGCGGCACCGAGGTGCGGGCGGCGCTCGTCGAGTTCGACCCGGCGCGGGACCTGCTCACGATTCCCGGCGCGATCGAGTTGTCGCGGGGCGCGATCACGGGCCACGCCGCCTCGGGAGCGTACTCGACGACCTCCCGGGTGCTCACGCTCGCCGGGCCGGTCACGGCCGCGGGCGCGCCCGGTGCGCCGTTCGACTCGCTCGCGGCGGACTCCGCGCAGTACCGGGCGGACGATTCCGTGCTGACGTTCTCCGGTTCGGTCCGCGCCGCGCGGCCCGGGGACACGATCGCGTGCGACGCGCTCGCCGTGAAGCTGACCCCCGACAGCCGCGTCGAATCAGCGACGGCGTCGGGAAACGCGTCGGGCACGTTCGCGTCGGCGGACTCCCGGGGAGCGTGGACCGCGTCGAAAGCCGTCTCGCGATTCGCGGAGGGAAAGGTCGCCGGCATCGACCTGGCCGGCAGCCCCTCGACCGTCACCGCTCCGGCGAACGCCGGGCAGCCGGAACGCCGCCTCGCGGCCCCGGCGATCTCGCTCGGATTCCGCGGCGGACGAGTCGTCTCCGCGGACGCGCGTGGGCGGGCGCGTCTCGAGCGGACGGTCGCGGGACCCTCCGGATCGCCGTTCACGGAGTCGGTCGTCGGCGACACGGCCCGCGCGCTCTTTGCCGGCGACGGCGCGCTCGCTTCGGCGCGCGTCGACGGCAACGTCGTCGGAACCACCGTGCAGGGGTCGTCGAAGAGTCCCTCGGCGTCCTACTCGGCCGCCACCGGAGTGACGTCGCTCTTCGGCGCGGCGGGGCACGACGCGGAGCTCGTCGCGGCGCGCGGCCGGATCGTCGGAACGCGTATCGACCTCGACGAGCGGCGCCGCGTCGTCACCGCGACCGGGGACGCCCGGGCGATCCTCGTGCCGGGAGCGGCGAACGGAGCAACCCCGGCCTTCGTCTCCTCTTCCGGGAAGCCCACGCGCGCGAGGGCCGATCGCATCGTGCTCGACGACCGCGCGCGAACGGCCGAGCTTTCCGGGGGCGCCGCCCTCTGGCAGGACGACGATGCCGTGCTCGCGGACCGGATCGAGCTCCACGACGCGGATCGGACCGCGCGTGCGCAGGGGACCGTGCGCGCGACCGGCCGCTCGGCGGCGGCCGGCGCGAAGGAGGACGGCCGCGTCACGGTGTCGGCGAAGACGATGCGATGGACCGACGCCTCGCGGATCGCGGAGTTCGAGGGAGACGTCCGCGCGGCGCGCGGCACGCAGACGGCGCGGGGCGATCGCGGGCAATGCCGCGTGGACGCGGCGGGCCGGATCGAGCGCACGGTGCTCGAGGGGGACGTGACGTTCGAGGATCGCGCGACCGGAAGGCGCGGCACCGGATCCCGCGCGGTCGACGACCCGAAGGCGGGCGTGACGAATCTCGCGGGCGATCCCGCCGTCGCGCAGGACGCGCAGGGCAGCCGCGTGCAGGGGGCGGTTTTGACATTCCGAAAGGAGTCCGGTAGCGTCGAAGTGAAGGCGAAGGAGGGTGGCAGAGTCGAGTCCGTCTACCAGACGCATGGACGCTGAAGCGGAGGAAGGCGGCGCTTCGCTCCGCGCGCAGGATCTCGTCAAGACGTACTCCGGGCGGCGCGTCGTCGACGGCGTCTCGGTTTCGGTCGACGGCGGAGAGATCGTCGGGCTCCTCGGTCCCAACGGCGCCGGCAAGACGACCACCTTCTATCTCGTCGTCGGCCTCGCCTCTCCCGATTCGGGCCGCGTCTGGCTCTCCGGCCGCGACATCACCTCGGAGCCGATGTACCGGCGCGCCCGCCAGGGCGTCTCCTACCTTCCCCAGGAACCGTCCGTCTTTCGCAAGATGACGGCCGAGGAGAATCTCCTCGCGATCCTCGAGACGCTCGACCTCACCCATGCGCAGCGGCTCGAACGGTGCGACGCGCTGATCGCGGAATTCGGGCTCGAGAAGGTTCGCCGCTCGCGCGCGTATTCGCTGTCGGGCGGCGAGAGGCGGCGGCTCGAGATCGCCCGCTCGCTCGTCCTCTCTCCGTCGTTCGTCCTGCTCGACGAACCGTTCGCGGGAATCGACCCGATCGCGGTGCTCGACATCCAGCGCATCATCCGGAAGCTCGCCCGGGCGGGCATCGGGATCCTCGTGACGGATCACAACGTCCGCGAAACCTTGAAAATCGTCGATCGCGCCTATATCATCAACAACGGCAGAATTTTACGTGCGGGCACGCCTCTTGCTTTGTCGAGTGACGCGCTCGTGAAGGAAATCTATTTGGGCGAGGAATTCACGCTCGCCTAGGAGCTCGAAAACCGCAACCTGATGGCGCTCGAACAGAAGCTCAATCTCAAACTTTCCCAGCGGCTCGTCATGACGCCGTCGCTGCAGCAGGCGATCAAGATGCTGCAGATGACCCGGCTCGAGCTCTCGGAAGCCGTCAATCAGGAAGTCATCGAGAATCCCGTCCTCGAGGACGCCGCCGAGGAGGATGAGAACGCGCCGGCCCCGGCCGCCGCCTCGACGGAGACCGAGGCTCCCGCGCCCGCCGAGACCCCCGAGGCCCAGAAGGATTCCTTCGAGGAGATCGACTACGAGTCGTACTTCCAGGACTACATGGATTCCGGCTACAACCCGCGCCAGTTCGAAGAGCGGGAGGAGATCCCGCTCGAGAACACGCTCGCCGAGCAGCCCGACCTCTCCGAATACCTGAACTGGCAGCTCGGCATGAGCGCGGCCAAGGGGCCGGTGCGCGACGTCGGAAAGTTCCTGATCGGAAACATCGACGAGGACGGCTACCTGCAGGTGAGCCGGGAGGAGATCGAGCGCGCCGGGCCGTGGAGCCGCGAGGACGTCGACGCCGCGCTCGAGATCGTGCGCGGGTTCGACCCGCCCGGCATCTGCGCCTACGATCTCCCCGACTGTCTCCGCCGCCAGGTGGAGGCGCTCGGGATCGAGAACGAGATCCTCGACAAGGCGCTCACGACGCATTGGAGGCTCTTCCTCAACCGGCAGTTCGCCGCGCTCGCCAAGGAGCTGAGCGTGCCGATGGCGGAGCTCCAGACGGTGCTGACGATCGTCAGGAACCTCGAGACGAAACCGGGACGCCGTTACGCGAGCGACCGCACCGTCTACGTCCAGCCCGACGTGGTCGTGCGGAAGGTCGACGGCGAATACATCGTGATCCTCGACGAGGACGGGCTGCCGCGGCTGCGGATCTCGAACTCGTACCGCCGCATGCTCCACAACGAGAACGGCAGCCTCGGCGCGGACGCGAAGGAATACCTCAAGGAGCGGATGCGATCGGCGGTGTGGCTCATCAAGTCCCTCGACCAGCGGCAGCGCACGATCTACAAGGTCGCCGAGTCGATCGTTTCCCACCAGAGGGAGTTCCTCGACAAGGGGATCGAGTTCCTGCGGCCGCTCGTCCTGCGCGACGTGGCCAACGACATCGGCATGCACGAATCGACGGTCTCCCGGGTCGTGTCGAACAAGTACATGCAGACGCCCCGGGGGATCCTCCCGATGAAGTACTTCTTCCACACGGGAATCGACTCGTCGGAAGGGGAGGACGTGTCTTCCCTCTCGATCAAGAATAAGATCTCCAAGATGATCGCCGAGGAAGACCCGAAGAAGCCGCTCTCCGACGCGAAACTCATGCAGCGGCTTCGGAGCGAAGGGATCCAGATCGCGCGGCGCACCGTCGCCAAATACCGCGAGGAGCTGAGGCTCGCCTCGTCGAGTCAGCGCAAGGCCCTGTTCTGACCTCGGAACCGAAAAGGGGGACCCATGCCGATTGAGATCACGGGCCGGCACATCGACATCCCCGCCCGGGAGAAGACGCGGGTGCAGGAGCGCGCGGCGAGGCTCGAGCGGCACACCGGGAAGATCGTCGAGGGACGCCTGATTCTGACCGGCGAGAAGCATCGCGTGAAGGCCGACGTCATCGTCACCTCCCGGCGGCGGAACTGGCAGGCGAAGGCCGAGAGCACCGATCTCGCCGGCGCCGTCGCGGCGGTCTTCGACAAGCTCGAGACGCAGGCGACCCGGGAGCGCGCCCGCCGCAAGGAGCACAAGGGGAAACCCTCGGCGCGCACCGCCGCGACGGAATGGTCCGTCGACGTGATTGCACCGGGAGGCTTCACGCCCTCGGCCGAGCCCCGGATCGTCAAGACGACTCGGATCCCGATCAAGCCCATGTCGGCCGAGGAGGCCGCGCTCGAGCTCGAGGACTCCCTCCACGAGTTCATCGTGTTCCACGACGCGTCCTCCGAGCGGGTGTCGGTCCTCTACAAGCGCCGGGACGGCAACTTCGGGCTGATCGCGCCGGAGTGGTAGTGGACGCCACCGCCCCGCTCCTCTTCGATGCTCGCCGCGTCTACCTCGATCTGCCCGGAGGCTCGATGTCGGAGACGCTCTCCGAGATGGCTCGCCGGCTCGAGGCGTCCGGGGACGTCAAGGACGCCGCGGACCTGACCGCGCGGCTGCTGGAGCGGGAGAAGCTCGGCTGCACCGGTCTCGGCAACGGCCTGGCCATCCCGCACTGCAAGCTCGCGGGCCTCGAAGGCGTGCTGCTCTCGATCGGCGTCGTCCCGGGCGGCGTCGATTTCCATGCGCTCGACGGGCGTCCGGTGCGTCTCGTCCTCCTGGTGCTCTCGCCGGCGGATTGGCCGGCCGGCCACCTCCAGGCGCTCGCCCGCATCTCCCGGCTCGTGAAGACGCCCGGCGTCACGGAAGCGATCCTGTCGGCCGGCGCCCCCGAGGAGGTGTCGCGCGTGCTCCGGGAGGCCGACTCCCGGATCGCTTCCGCATGAGGGAATCGGAGGGGAAGACCCTCACGACGGATGCGCTGCGCGCCCCCTCCCTCTCGGTCCTCGCGCTGTCTCTCGTCGCCGGGGAGCCGGGCCTCGGCCGGCCGCTGACCGGCTGGCGCATCCAGAGGCCGGGCCTCGCGATCGCCGGGTTCCTCCCGTACATCAAGCCGGGGCGCATTCAGATCCTCGGAGAGAGCGAGCTCGACTACATCCAGACGCTCTCGCCGCTCCAGCGCCGCCAGCGGTTCGCCGCGATCGCCACGCTTCCGGTCGCCGGGTTCGTCGTGACGAAGGGCCTCGCGCCGCCGCCGGAGCTGCTTCGCGAGTGCCGCCGCCGCAGCGTGCCGCTCTTCCTGTCGCCGGCGACGACCTCGCTCGTAATCCAGCGGATCACGGGGATGCTCGAGGACTCGCTCGCGCCGCAGCAGACCGTCCACGGGGTCCTCGTCGACGTGCACGGGATGGGCGTCCTGCTCACGGGCGAGTCCGGGATCGGCAAGAGCGAATGCGCGCTCGACCTGATCACGCGCGGCCACCGTCTCGTCGCCGACGACGCGGTGCAGATCTCGCGGCTGCCCTCCGGACGGCTCGTCGCCCGCGCATCGAACCTGATCCGGTACCACATGGAGCTCCGCGGAATCGGCATCATCAACATCAAGCACCTCTTCGGCGTCTCGGCGGTGCGCGCGTCGCAGGACGTGGATCTCGTGATCGCGCTCGAGCGCTGGAAGCCGGGGGAGCAGTACGACCGCCTCGGCCTCTCGCAGGAGACGTACGAGATCCTCGGCGAGAAGCGCCCCCTGATGCGGCTGCCGGTCGCTTCCGGCCGCAACCTCGCCATTCTCATCGAGATCGCCGCGCGCAACGAGCTCCTGAAGTCCCAGGGATACGACGCCGCGCGCGAGTTCACGGAGCGCGTCGACGCCGAGATCGCGCGCAACGCGCGCGCGCCGAAGAAGCGCGCCCGGCATTGAGCAGCGGTCCCGAGAGTCTCGTGATCGTCACCGGACTCTCCGGGTCCGGCAAGAGCTACGTCGAGCGCTGCTTCGAGGACCTCGGGTACTTCTGCGTCGACAACCTGCCGCTCTCGCTCGTCGACCCTCTCCTCGACGAGGCGCTCGACGAGCGCGTCCCGCGCCGCAAGATCTGCGTCGTCCTCGACGTCCGGAACCCCGACTTCGCCTCGCGGTTCCCGGAGACTCTCCGGCGCATCAAGGAGCGCGTCCCCTCGGCGAAACTCGTGTTCCTCGACGCGTCGGAAGACGCCCTGATCCGGCGGTTCTCCGAGACCCGGCGCCCTCACCCGATGGCCGAGGGGAAGTCGCTCCTCGAGGCGCTCCGGCGCGAGCGCGAGACGCTCTCGGACGTGCGGTCCCTCGCCGACCTGCTCGTGGACACTTCCTCGCTCACCGTGCACGAGCTGCGCGCGCTGATCTCCCGTACTTTCCGGTCGGGGGAAGAGGGGGGCGGGCTCGTGGTCTCGCTCACCTCCTTCGGATTCAAGTTCGGCGCTCCGTACGACGTCGACCTTCTCTTCGACGTGCGCTTCCTCGCCAACCCGCATTTCGTCCCGGAGCTCAAGCCGAAGACGGGCGAGGACCCCGCGGTGGCCGCCTACATCGAGAAGGACCCGGAGACGGAGCCGTTCCTCTCGCGTCTGGTAGAATTCATCGAATACCTGCTGCCCCGATACGAGAAGGAGAGCAAGAGCTATCTCTCGATCGGCGTGGGCTGCACCGGCGGCCGCCATCGATCGGTCTACGTCGCCGAGCGGCTCGCGGGCGCCCTGCGAGGAAAGAACTACGGCATTCGCGTCCGGCACCGGGATGCGGAGAGGGGCTGAAGACGGGATGATCGGTATTCTCGTGGTCACGCACGGCGGCCTCGCCTCCGAACTGGTCCGCGCCGCCGGGGAGATCGCGGGCGAGACCGAGGCGCTCGCGGCCGTCGGGTTGGACTGGAGCGAGCCGGGGGAAGACGCGCGCGGCCGGATCGAGCAGGCGATCGGCGGCGTCGACCGCGGCGCCGGCGTCCTGATCCTCACCGACATGTTCGGCGGCACGCCGTCGAACCTCGCGATCCCGTTCCTGAAGGAAGGGCGGGTCGAGATCGTCACCGGAGCGAACCTTCCGATGCTCCTTCGGAGCCTCGCCACCCGCCGAGAAGAGCCGCTCGCGGCGCTCGCCCACGCGGTTCGCGAGCGGGGGCGCAAGTCGATCGAGGTCGCCTCCGACCTCCTCTCCGAGGCGACGCGGGCGACCCCCGGGCTTTCGTCGTGATCACGAAGTCGATGGAGATCCGCAACCGGCTCGGCCTGCATGCGCGGGCGGCCGCGAAGCTCGTCCACACCTCCAGCCGGTTCCGGTCCTCGGTCCGCATCCGGAAGGACGAGGAGGAGGTCGACGGCAAGTCGATTCTCGGGATCCTCCTGCTCGCCGCGTCCAACGGCACCACGATCCAGCTCACGGTCGAGGGAGACGACGAAGTCGAGGCGTCCCGCGCGGTCGAGGACCTGATCGCGCGCCGCTTCGACGAGGACGAATAGACCGTGCCCGCTCTTCGCGGCGTCAGCGTGTCGGGGGGAATCGCGGTCGGGCGCGCGGTCGTGCTCCGCACGCGCGACGGGTGGGTCGCCCGGCTCCCCGTTTCCCCCGACCGGCTCGACCAGGAATGCGCCCGGCTGCGCGCCGCCGCGCACGCCGCGTCCCACAAGCTCGCGTCCCTGTCGGGGACGCGCCCGCCGGAGATGGGCGGGGAGCTCTCCTCGATCCTCTCGGCGCACGCGCTCATGGCGATCGATCCCGCCTTCATCCGTCCCGTCGAGAAACGGATCCGGCGCGAGCAGATCAACGCCGAGTGGGCCCTGCGCACCACCGCCGAAGAGCTCCGGGAGCGGCTGGCGGGGGCGGTCGACCCGGTCCTGTCCGCGAGGGGAGAGGACATCCTGCAGGTCGCGCGCGCGATCGCGACGGAGCTCTCGGCGCCGCGGGAGGGGTTCGGGAGCTCGTCGGTCGACCCGGGCTCGATCCTCGTCGCCGACGACCTTTCGCCGGCCCAGGCGGCGCGCCTCGATCCCGCGCAGTTCGCCGGCATCGCGCTCGAGCGCGGCGGGGTCCACTCGCACACCGCGATCATCGCGCGCTCCTTCGGGGTCCCGGCCGTGGTCGGGGTGGCGGGCCTCCTCGAGAGCGCGATGGGCCGCCGGCCGATGATCGTCGACGGGGACCGCGGGATCGTCGAGCCGTCCCCGTCGAAGCCCCAGCTTCGGCGGGCGCTCGAACGCGCGACCCTCCGGCGGGAAGAGGAGGCCGCGCGGCGTCGCGAGCGGTTCCGGCGCCGGGGAACGACGGCCGACGGCGTGCCGATCGCGCTCCGCGCGAACCTCGAGCTGCCGGGGGAGGCGCAGGCTCTCGCCCGGTACGGGGCGGAGGGGATCGGGCTCTTCCGCTCCGAGTTCCTGTTCCTCGCCGCCGCCGACGGTCCGCCCTCCGCGGAGGTGCAGGAGCGGGTCTACGCCTCGCTCGCCGAGGAATGCCGCCCGCATCCGGTCGTCGTCCGGACGTACGACCTCGGCGGCGAGAAGGGGTGGGGGCCGCGCGACCACGACGCGTCGGCGATGGGCCTTCGGGGCGTGCGGCACAGCCTCGCGCATCCGGAGCTCTTCCGCGACCAGCTCCGCGCTCTCGTTCGCGCCTCCCGCGCGGGAAAGATCCGGATCCTGCTTCCGATGGTCTCGTCGCCGGAAGAGGTGGCGCTCGCTCGCGCGCATCTGCGGGAGGTGGCCGCCGCGGAAGGCCTCGCGCCGCCCGAGCTCGGCGTGATGATCGAGGTGCCTTCGGCGGTCGTCCTCGCGGCCGAGCTCGCGCGCGAATCCGACTTCTTCTCGATCGGCACGAACGATCTGGCGCAGTACGTGCTCGCGGCGGAGCGGAGCGACCCGAGCGTTTCCGCCTATTACCGGCCGGCCGCCCCCGCGGTGCTCCGGATGATAAAATGGGCGATCGACGCGGCCCGCGGCGCGGGCCGAATGGTCGCCGTGTGCGGCGAGCTCGCGGGAGACCCGCTCGGCGCATGCCTGCTGGCGGGGATGGGAGTGAGAGAGCTGTCGATGAGCCCGGTGCTGATCCCGAAGGTCGACGAGACGCTCGCGCGGTTCTCCTCGGCGGAGCTCTCAAAGCTCGCGGCGGACGCGCTCGCCTGCGTGAGCGCGGACCAGGTCCATTCCCTGGGCGAGGGGTGGGCGTCCGGGAAGATCCGCCGATGATCCGCCGCGTCGAGAAGCCCTGGGGGCACGAGATCATCTGGGCCCACACCGACCGATACGCGGGGAAGGTCCTTTTCATCCGCCGCGGCGAGCGCCTCTCCCTCCAGTATCACCGGCGCAAGGACGAGACGATCTACGTGATCGCGGGGGAGCTCGAGCTCGCGATCGAGGAGAACGGAGCGCTGACGACCCGCCGGCTCGCGCCGGGCGAGGCCTGCCACATCCCGGCGGGCGTCCGCCACCGCATGATCGCGGCAACCGACTGCCAGGTAGCCGAGGCCTCGTCGCCGGAGCTCGACGACGTCGTCCGACTGGAGGATGTCTACGGCCGCGCGGAAGCGCCGGCCGGGAACATCGGCCGCGCGGAAGCGCCGGCCGGGAACATCAACCGCGCGGAAGCGCCGGCCGGAGACGCCGCCCGCGGGGAGACGCCGGCGGCGGGCGCACGCCGCCCGAAGTCGCCGGCCCCGAAGAGGAGGGCGGCGCGATGAAGAAGGCACTGCTCGCGACGGTTGCCGTCCTGCTCGCGGCGGCGACGCTCCGCCCGGCGGACCCGCCTCGCCCTCCGGCGAAATCCGCCGACGAGCCGCCGGCCAGGCACCGGCTCGGCGGCGGATTCAAGGGCCACCCGATCGGTCCGGCCGAAAAAGGAGGCGCCGCCGCAAAACCCGCGCCTCCGTCCGACAAGAAGAAACCGCGCCTCATGATCGACAACGCGCTCGTCAAGAAAGGGGAGCCGCCGGAGGAGAAAGGCGCCCGGAAGGCCGCTCCCGCTCCTCCACCCGCGGCGGCGCCGCCGCCTCCGGTCACGATGCCGAAGATCGTCGACCTGCAGGGCCACGACGAGGCCTACTGGCGGGCGAAGGCGGCCGCCGTCCGCGACGCCGTCCAGAAGGCGCGCGAGGCCGTCGCCGCCGCCGAGGCGGAAGAGAAACGGGAAGAGAACGATTTCTACGCCTGGGACGACGGCCAGTACCGTGACAACGTAATCAAGCCCGCGTGGGATCGCGCCAAGGAGCAGACCGTGAAGACCCGCGCGGATCTCGAAGCCGCCCAGAAAGATCTCGACCAGCTCGAGGACGAGGCGCGGCGGGCGGGCGCCTTTCCCGGCTGGATCCGCTAGGGTCGTTCCGGTGAAGTTCCACGTCGAGACCTGGGGCTGTCAGATGAACGTGCTGGACGGCCAGCGCATGGCGGGTCTCCTCGAATCGCAGGGGCTCTCCCGCACCGAGGACCCGTTCGAGTCCGACGTCCTGCTGCTCAACACGTGCGACGTGCGCGAGAAGGCGGAAGGGAAGGTCTATTCCGAGCTGGGCCGCTTCAGCGACTGGAAACGCGAGAAGCCGGGCCGGGTGATCGGAGTGACGGGCTGCGTTGCCCAGCGGGCCGGGCTGCGGATCCTCGACCGGCTTCCCTACGTCGATTTCGTGCTCGGCACGGGCAGCGTCGAGAAGGTCCCGGAGGCGGTCGAACGGGCGCTCGAGGGAAGGCGCGGCGCGTTCCTCGACCTCGACCGCGACAGCCCCGTCTATCAGTTCCGCTCGATCGCCCGGGAATCCCCGTTCCAGGCCTTCGTGACGGTGATCGAGGGGTGCGATCAGTTCTGCACCTTCTGCGTCGTTCCGTTCACCCGCGGGCGCGAGCGGAGCCGCCGGTCGGCCGAGGTCGAGGCCGAATGTCGCGAGCTCGCGGCGAAAGGGTTTTCCGAGATCACGCTCCTCGGACAAACCGTCAACGCGTACCGGTGTCCCGAGTCGGGGGCGGACCTCTCCGCCTTGCTCGAGCGCCTCTGTGCGATCGAGGGGATGCGCCGGCTTCGGTTCATCACGTCGCACCCCGCGTTCGTCACGCCCGGCTTCGGCGACGTCCTCGGGCGGCAGCCGAAGATCGGGAGATACTTCCATCTTCCGGCGCAGTCGGGCTCCGACCGCGTGCTCTCCCGGATGAAGCGGCGGTACACCGCGGCCCGTTACCGCGAAATCGTCGCCGACGTCCGCTCCCGCGCGGCGGACGTCGTCTTCTCGTCGGACTTCATCGTCGGCTTCCCGGGGGAGACGGAAGAGGACTTCCGCGAGACGCTTCGCCTCGTCGAGGAGGTCGGATTCGCGACGATGTTCGGGTTCCTGTATTCACCGCGGCCCGGAACCGCGGCCGCGCGCTGGGGGGAGGAGGGGGAGGTCCCACAGGAGGTCGCGCGCGAGCGGCTGTCGCGGCTCCTCGACCTGCAGCGCGCCATCCAGTCGCGGACGAACCGCGGGCTCGAAGGAAGCGTGCTCGACGTGCTCGTCGAGGGCGACAGCAAGTTCGGGGGAACGCTCTCGGGACGGACGTCGTGCAACCGGATCGTCCACTTCCGGCCGCGCCCCGGGCGCCCCGTCCGCGCCGGAGATTACGTCCGCGTCCGAATCGACCGGGGGCTCGATAACTCGCTCGCCGGGACGCCGGCCTGAGGTTGGGATTTCCGCCGTGCTCCCCCGAGGGGAAGCACTCCGGGGGGAGGGAAACATGAAGAGGATGGAAATCAAGGGGCTGCTGCTCGACCCCATCTCGAACACGCCCGTCGTCGTGCTCAAGGACGACGAGGAGAAGTTCTTCCTCCCGATCTGGATCGGCGTCTTCGAGGCGAACGCCATCGCGCTCAAGATCGAGAACGTCGCGACCTCGCGTCCGCTGACGCACGACCTCTTCTTCAATACGCTCGGGGACCTGAAGGCGAAGATCGAGAAGATCGTGATCAACGACCTGCGCGACAACACGTTCTACGCCCGCATCTTCCTCACCCGGGAAGGGGAGTCGATCGAGATCGACAGCCGCCCCTCGGACGCCCTCGCTCTGGCGCTGCGGTTCGGCGCCGGGATCTACGTCGAGGAGGACGTGCTCGAGAAGAGCCGCAAGATCGAGGTCGATGACGCGCGCAATCCCGACCGGCTCAAGAAGTGGCTGGAGGAGATCGACCCGGAGGAGCTGGGCAAATACAAGATGTGAGAGAGCGCCGGGTCGAAGCGGACGAGCCGCTTAACCCGGCGCCCGAGAACCCCGGGTCCGCACAGCGGACCTCTCGGAATTCAGCCGCAATTTCGCGTTCCGTTTGACGTCTCCCGATCGCCCGTCCATAATCGCGTCCGGCTCTACATGATCATCACCATCGCCAATCAAAAAGGGGGAGTGGGCAAGACCACGACCGCGATCAACCTCGCGGCCGCGCTCGCCCAGAAGGGGCTGAAGACCCTCCTCATCGACCTCGATCCGCAGGCCAACAGCACGATCACCTTCGTCGACCGCAAGGACATCGACAAGTCGATGTTCGAAGTGCTCTCCGACCCGGCGACGAAGCTCTCGCACATCGTCAAGCCGACGAAGGATCCGAACCTCATCGTCGCGCCCGCCCGCATCTCGCTCGCGAAGATCGAGAGCAAGCTGGTGGGGGAGATCGACGGACACTTCCGCCTGAAGGACAAGATTTCGGGTGCGCAGGAACGGTTCGACGCGATCGTCATCGACACCCCGCCGACGCTCGGGATGATCACGGTCAACGCCCTCGTCGCCTCGACGCACATCCTGATTCCGATCCAGAGCTCCTTCTTCTCGCTCGAGGGCACCGACGATCTCCTCGAAACCGTGGAGAAGATCAAGGCGCGCCCGAATCCGAACCTTCGGGTGCTGGGCGTCGTCATCACCCTCCACGACAAGCGGACGGTGATCGCCAAGGACGTGCAGGATCAGATCGGACGGGTGTTCGGCGACAAGCTCTTCAAGACGGTCATCACGAAGAGCGTCCGCCTGGAAGAGAGCCCCGCGCACCGCGAGACGATCTTCACGTTCGCGCCGCGGTCGTCCGGGGCGCTCGAGTACTACTCGCTGTCCGAGGAGGTGCTGTCCCGTGTCTAAACGAGGATTGCCGATGCAGGCGAAGATGCGTCACGACGCGCATTTCGTCGACGCCCTGGCGGAGCGCTTCGGCGCATCGCTCGGGAAGTATCTCCCGGTGACCGAGATCGAGACGAACCCCGATCAGCCGCGTCACAACGTGGGGGACCTCTCGGACCTGAAGGCCTCGATCGAGAGCAAGGGGATCC
>DATFVB010000357.1 GCA_035260525.1 Thermoanaerobaculia bacterium | reverse complement strand
GAAGAACGTCGAGCAGCCCGTCAAAAGCGGTGCGTCGCCCGACATGTTCGGCATGAGCTATGGAGGACGCCAGCCCCATGCGATTTGGTACAACAGCCTCGCACTCCTTCGCGACCTCGGAAAGAAGGATGCGACGAGGCGAAGAGACGTGGTAGCGGCGCTCACACCAGTCGCCCAGACCGCGCGGCCGGCGGTCCGGCTGGCCGCGGGGCTCGCTCTCGTCGATCTTGGAAGCGACGCGGGCCGCGAAGCGCTGATCCGGGGCTTCGAATCGGAATCCGGGCCGATCTCGAGCGACCCTTCGGATCAGATGACGTTCCCCGGCCGCTACCCCTATGACGAGTCGTCGATCACCGCCTGCGCTCACGCCCTGGCGCGACTCGGGGACCGTCGCGGGTTAAGGCATCCGAACTCGGACGTTCGGTTGGCTGCTGCGGAGGCTCTCACCGGAAAGTCGGATCCCGACGTCCGGAAAATGCTGGAGGATCTCGCCAAGGAACTCGAGCCAGACGTGGACAAGCTCATGAAAAAAGGCGAGCTGACCGCACCGCGCAGCCCGGGCGACTACACCAATCGCTATCCGGCAAACTGGGTGCGCACGCAACGCCTTCTCGCCCTTCGCGGCGACGATCGGGCATTCCGCCAGCTTGTCGAGGCGTTCCTCGTGGACGCGGGCACGTATCCAAGGGAAGAAGCCCCGCTCTTGCCGACCCTTCGGCTGGCATCGTGGTCGAACGGACCATCTCCGGCGCAGGCCATTCTTGGTACGAATGACAGCGTGGATCAGGTGCTCGGACGACTCCGGAGGCTCTTCGAGCAGGACGAGCGCTGGAACAGCCTCCCTCTGAAAATGCTTCGCACATCCCTTGAGGAACCCGGACTTCAGGAAACGAAGAAAGCACCGCAGATTAAGGCAACCGAGGCGGAGATCGAAAAGCTGCTGGACGATTCTGACCCGAACCGCCGTGCCGAGGGGCTCGCGGCGGCTGGCTATTACAGAGTGGACTCCTTTTACGCCAAGGTCCTTGACAAGGTTCAGACTGGCACAACGATCGAAAGAAGGGCCGCCATTTACTCGCTCGGCTTCTATGGCCGAGAGGTCCCCGATGAGGTATTGCGCACGCTAATGAGGGCGGAGGACATCGATCTGCGCTCGGGCGCCGTCGAGCTCGCGACGAGGAAGAACGCCGCCCGTTTTGCTCGCGAGACGATGGATCTGGTGCGTAGTCAGCTCGCCCACGCGAAAGACACGACCGATGATGGGGAAACGCAATCTCGTGTCGCGTACCTACCGCGACTCGTGTCCCGCTTGGCGCGCGGTCCCATCCCGCAACCGATGCTTGACGGGCTGGAGGACCCAGACCCGAAGGTCCGCCGGATCGTCGTGCAGGCATTGGAGCTGAGTGGCAATCCCGACGCGATTCCCGATCTCGTGCGGCTCTCCCACGATCCGGACTCTGCGGTAAGGGAAGCCGCCGAGAAGGCAATCCGGTTTCTGGGACCGGAAGGCTGAAACTTCTTGTGGGCACGAGGGCGGACGGGGCCGCCGTCAGCCGGTTCGCGTCGCCGCTCCGGGCCCTCGAGCTCGTCACGCCGCTCTGGATGCTGGTGATGGGCGCGAGGGATCGGCCGCTGGCGGAGTGATCCCGCGCCGCCGGGGGCCCGGCCGATGTAGCATTCCCTCCCTAGGAACCACGCACCATGACGGACAACACGGAACTCGTCGATCGGCTGGCGCGGCACCGGGGCCTGGCCGCGGCGCCCCGCGAGGAGCTGGCCTGGCTGGCCGCCCACGGCACCCTCCGGCGGCTGAACACCGGGGACCTCCTGCTCTCGAAGGACCAGCCGGTCGAGAACCTGTGGGTCGTGCTGTCGGGGCGCGTCGCCATTTTCGTCGATCGCGGCGCCGGACCGCACAAGATGATGGAGTGGCACGAAGGCGACCTCACGGGTCTCCTGCCGTACTCCCGCCTGAAGAACCCGCCGGGCGACTCGATCGCGCAGGAGGCGTCGGAGATCCTCGCCGTCCCCCGTGACTGTCTGCCCGAGATGATCCGCGAGTGCCACGAGATCACGTCGATCCTCGTCCACAACATGCTCGACCGCGCCCGCTTCTTCACGTCGAGGGACCTCCACGACGAAAAGATGGTCTCCCTCGGAAAATTGTCCGCGGGGCTGGCGCACGAGCTGAACAACCCGGCGTCGGCGATCGACCGCAGCGCGGCGATCCTCGAAAGCCGCCTCGAGGACGTCGAGCGGGCCACGCGGGCGCTCGGCGCGGCGCGGCTGACCGAAGCGCAGCTCGCCGCCCTCGACGCGATTCGCGCTTCCTGCCACGACACGCGCACGGGCGGCGTGCGGTCGCCGATCGAGCAGGCCGAGCGCGAGGAGGGAATCGCCGACTGGCTCGAGAGCCGCGGCCTCGACCCCGGCAGCGCGGAGGCGCTCGCCGAAACCGCCGTGACGTTCGACGCGCTCGATCGCCTCGCCGCCGCGGTCGAAGGACCGGCGTTGAACGCCGCGCTGCGGTGGGTCGCGGCCGGCTGCTACGTCCGCAGTCTCGCCTCCGAAATCCAGGAGGCGGCGGAGCGCATCTCGGGCCTGGTCGCGGCGATCAAGGGCTTCACCCACATGGACCAGGCCAACGTGCCGGAATCGGTCGATCTGACGCGCGGCCTGAACGACACGGTCGCCGTGCTCAAGGCGAAGGCGCGGAGCAAGTCGGCCTCCGTCGCCGTCGACGTCGAGCCCGGTCTGCCCCCCGCCCGCGGCTTCGTCGGCGAGCTCAACCAGATCTGGGCGAACCTGATCGACAACGCGCTCGACGCCATTCCCGACGCCGGCCGCGTCGAAGTACGGGCGAACCGTGAGGACGGCGCCGCCGTGGTTCGCGTCATCGACAACGGGTCCGGCATCCCCGCGGAGATCCGGGAACGCATCTTCGACCCGTTCTTCACCACCAAGCCGATGGGCGAGGGAACGGGGCTGGGCCTCGACATCGTCCGGCGCCTCGTCGTCCACAACGGCGGCGAAATCTCCGTCGAGTCGCAGCCGGGCCGGACGGAGTTCCGGGTCGTGCTGCCGATCGCCGGGGCCGGGGCCGCCGCGGGCAAGCCGTGAACAAGCCCGTCCTTCTCGTCGTCGACGACGATCCTCAGGTGCTCGCCGCCGTGCGGCGCGACCTGCGCTCGCGGTACCGGGACCGCTACGCCGTATTGAGCGCGTCCTCCGGGGAAGAGGCGCTGGCGACGGTCAGGGAGCTCAAGAGCCGCGGGGAGTCCCTGGCGCTGGTCCTCTCCGACCAGCGCATGCCGGGCATGCTCGGGACCGAGGTGCTCGCGCAGTCGCGCGAGACGTACCCGCTCGCGCGGCGCGTCCTCCTCACCGCCTATTCGGACATCGACGCGGCCGTCCGGGCGATCAACGAGGCGCATCTCGATCACTACCTGTCCAAGCCCTGGGACCCGCCCGAGGAGCGGCTCTTCCCGGTGATCGACGACCTCCTCGACGCGTGGCAGGCCGAGTACCTCCCCGAGGCGAAAGGGTTGAGGCTCGTCGGACACCAGTGGTCGCCGCGGTCGCACGCGGTCAAGGAGTTCCTCGCGAGCAATCTGGTTCCCTACCGCTGGATCGACGTCGAGCGGGACCCGGACGCGCGCGCGCTCCTCGACGCCGCCGGTGTGGGCGCCGAAGAGCTCCCGGCACTGCTCTTCGAGGACGGCGCGGTGCTCCGCAATCCCGAGCCCCGCGAGGTCGCCGAGCGGCTCGGCCGGTCCCTCTCGGCGGCGTACGACGTCTACGACCTCGTGATCGTCGGCGCGGGTCCGGCCGGCCTCGCGGCCGCCGTGTACGGCGCGTCGGAAGGGCTGCGGACCCTGCTCCTGGACCGCCACGCTCCCGGCGGGCAGGCGGGCACGAGCTCGCGCATCGAGAACTATCTCGGCTTTCCGGCCGGGGTCTCCGGAAGCGAGCTGACCCGCCGCGCGCTGACGCAGGCACAGCGGCTCGGCGCCGAGTTCCTGGCGCCGCTGGAAGTGACGGCGGTCTCCTTCGACGGGGGGTACAAGCGCCTCACGGTCGCCGACAGCCGCGAGATCGTGACGCGAACGCTCCTCGCCGCGACCGGGATGAGCTACCGCGAGCACCCGGCGGCCGGGATGGCCGAGCGCACCGGCGCGGGCGTCTACTACGGCACCGCGACCACGGAAGCGCCGGCGTTCTCGGGCCGGCGCGTCCTGGTCGTCGGCGGCGGGAACTCGGCGGGCCAGGCCGCGATGCATCTGGCGCGATACGCGAAGGAAGTGCACATCGTCGTGCGGCGGGAGAGCCTGCGCGAGACGATGTCGCAGTACCTGATCGACCAGATCGGGAAGACGCCGAACATCCGGCTGCGGCCCCTGACCGAGGTCGACCGGGTCGACGGACAGGCCCGCGTCGAATGCGTCTCGCTCCGGTCGTGCGGCGACGGAAGGTGCGCGGTCGAGGAGGCGGACGCCGTGTTCGTGTTCATCGGCACCCGCCCGCGAAGCGAGTGGCTGCCGCCCGACGTGCTGCGCGACGCGAAAGGATTCGTCCTCACGGGCCGGGACCTCGTGTCCGCCGAGGCTTACCCGCGAATCTGGAAGGAGCGGCGCGAGCCGCTGCCGCTCGAGAGCAGCGTGCCGGGCGTCTTCGCCGCCGGCGACGTGCGCGCCGGCGCGATGAACCGCGTCGCGGCGGCGGTCGGCGAAGGATCGATGATGGTGTGGCTCGCGCACCAGTACCTGGCGCTGACTTAGGCGGCTCCGGGGTCGAAGGAGACGTTGGGGTCAACGCTTCATTATACATTACACACCGGTTCGGGAGCATCCCGCCGGGACATGGAGGGAGGGGTCGAATCGCGCTTGCGACGCCTGTCGCCGATTTCGGGAGGATCGCGCCGAAGTGATATCGAAATCGAGCCGTCTCGCCTGACCTCTCATCCGCCGTTTATCTTCGGGACGCTATGTTCGGCACCGGGTTTGCTCTCGACGACGCATGACGATGAAAGATTTCCGCAAGACACTTCGCAAATTCGTCGTAGCCGCTCTGTTCCTCACGCTCGCCCCCGTCCTGCGCGCCGACAGCGACGAGTGGAGGTTCCTGCCCTCTTTGCAGGCGGCGCTCGAGACTTCCGCGGATCAGGGAAATCCCGATCCCGAACAGGCGAATCCAAGCCCGCCGCCCGAAACGCCGCCTCCCGCGCCCTCGCAGCCGTCGCTCCAGGATCTGGGGTTCACTCCGGAGCAGCAAATCGGCAGCGTCGAGAAGCAGGCGCTTCTCGACAAGAGGACCCGGATGCTCAAGATTCACCAGCGGCTGGGCCTCATCACGATCATCCCGTTCGTCGCCACGCTCGCGACCGCCGGGGGCGCCAAGGAGCACGAGGGCGGTAGCTCGCAGCGGAATCTGCACGCGGCGCTCGGCCTCGTCACCGCGGCCATGTACATCGCGACGGCGTCGTACGCGATCCGCGCGCCGAAGATCGAGGGGATGAGGACGCGCGGCCAGATCCGGTGGCACAAGGCGCTCGCGTGGGTCCACGGCGTGGGAATGGTCCTGACGCCGATCCTCGGCGCCATGGCCCGAAACCAGCTCGACAACGGCGAGAAGGTCCACGGGATCGCGAAAGCCCATTCGACCGTGGCCGCGATCACGGTCGCCGCTTATGCCGCGGCGATCGCGACCGTGGCGATCAAGTTCTGATGATTCGCGTCCGATGTCTGCTCCTGCTCCTCGCCCTTCCGGCGATCGCGCGAGCCGACGGGCAATGGGTTCTCGAGCGGTCGACGCTCGCCTACCACGTCTCACACCCCCTTCACGACACCGACGGAGTGAGCCACGCGGCCCGGGGCAAGGCCGTTTGCCGCTCCGGCGAGTGCGAGGTTCTCGTGGCGGCTCCCGTGAAGTCGTTCGACTCCGGGGACAGCAACCGCGACCTTCACATGGTCCAGGTCGTCGACGGCGCGAGGTATCCCCTCGTCAGCGTTCGCCTGCGAGCGCCGGAGGCAAAGGACTCCGCCGAGATCCACTGCGACCTCCAAATCGAATTCGCGGGCAAGACGGCGACGTACCCGCAGGTCCCGTTCACCGTCACGGACGAGGGAGGGGAGCGGCGGATCTCGGGAACGATCCCCGCGAAGCTCTCCGATTTCGGCATCCCGCCGCCGTCGCTCCTCGCGGTGCCGGTCAAGGACGACATGCCGATCCGGGTCGATATGGTCTGGAAGCCGGCTTAGCTACCCTCACCCGGCGCTGCGCCCCGGCTTCTCCCGCCGGAAGAGGCGCGCCCTGAACCGGGAGTGCCCGTTTGGCCGCCACGCCATCGTCGCCGTCTTCGTGAACACCGGGCCGCTGTCGAAACGGGCGGCCGGCGCTCGCGTCAGCGCGCGCCCGACACCACGAAGAGCTGCGACGTCATCCGGGAATAGTCGTACGCGTAGCTCCGGGTGTCCTCCGTGATTGACGCCACGCCGCCCTCGAGCAGGCCCGTCCTGTCGGCGGGAGCCACCTCGCGGATCAGCTCGCGGCGGCCCGAAGCGAGATCCAGCCGCTCGAAGCGAAACGGCAGCGTCGCCGGATGGAAAACGTAGAGGGAACGGCTGTCCGGGCTCCACCGGATGACGCTCTCGTCCGGGGCGATCTCGGGAAGGGGTTTCCCGGTTCCCCCTTCCATGGGCTGGACCAACCAGGCTCCGTCTTGATTCGAATACAGGACCTGCGTGCCGTCCGGCGAGACCGAGCCGTTGCTCGCTCCCTCGGGTGTGACCGGCCGAAGCGAGCCGTCCGAGACGTCCTGCGAATAGCACCGGGACCCTCTTCCAGGCTCGTTGCCGCAAGCGAGGATCTTCTTTCCGTCCGCGAACCAGCTTGCGGATTGGTACGTCTCCAGGCGGCCTCGCGGGAGACGCCGGGTCTCGCCGGGACCGGTCGGGTACATCACGAGCTGCGGCGGCGAGTAGACGATCGCGAGAGCCCACTTCTCGTCCGGCGAGAGCCCGCAAGGAAAGCCCTCTCCGAGGCGCACGACGGCGCCGCCGTCGGTTTTTCGAAGACAGACCGCGTAATTCGGCCCGGCCGCCGACGATTCGTCGTTGAAGAGAAGAAGGCTCCCGTCCCGCGAAAGAAACGGCGCCTCGGAAAAGTCGAGCCAGGAGAGATCGCGCTCGGCGCCGGCGCCGGGGACGAGAACCGAGATGGCGTTAGTCTGGTCGTCGCGCGTCACGAGCCAGCGCCCGGTGCGGGAGACGTCGTGCATCGTCAGCCCGCCGGCGCTCGTCAGCACGACCCGCCGGCGTCCGGAGAGATCGACGCCGTAGAGAACCTGGGAGAACCCTTCCGTGCTCGCGGTGAAGAAGATCTCGTCGCCCGTCCGAGACCACGCCAGGCCCTCTTCCCCCCAGTACTCGCCCGAAAGGACGGTCCGCTTCCCCGCCATATCGACGCAGATGACGGAGCCCCGGTCGTCCCATTGCTTCGGATGCTCGAAGAGAGCGATGCGGTCTCCGCGGGGCGAGAGCCGAAGGTCGCTCAAATAGCCGGCGCTCTCGTAGAGGACCTTTCCGATCGGGAACTCCAGCCGATCCTTCCCCTGCGAAACGCGAAGGACGGCCAGATTTGCGCCGTCGGGAGACCAGTCGGCCTGGCGCACGTTCTCCAGGATTTCCCGCGGCGCCGTGCCCCCGAGCGACACCCGCGCGAGCGTGCCGGTGAACAACCGGTGCGCCAGGTAGCGGACGTGGGTCAGGACGGCCAGCTCGCCCTTCGACGAGATCGACAGGAGATGCGTGCGCGGAAGGCCCAGCGCACGGGGCTCCGGAAACTCGGGGCGGATCGTGAAGAGCTCCGGGACGTTCCCCTCGGGAGCGGCGCTATAGACGATCGTTTCGCCGTCCGGCATGAAGGCGGCCTGGAAGATCGCCTGCGGGTGGAAGCTCATCTGGCGAAACGCGATGGCCTCGACCGAGCGTCGCTCCGCCTTCCGTCCCGCGCGGTACGACGCGAGGGCGGCAACGGCCAGGACCGCCGCGACGGCCGCGGCGACGCCGATCGCCAGCCGTCGGCGGCGCCGCGGGGCGAAGGCGACGGCGGCCGCACCGGACTCGGAGAGGGCCGACATGCTCTCGAGCTCGAACGCCAGGTCGTGCGCGGACTGCGCGCGTTCGGCAGGGCTCTTCTCCAGGCAATGCCGCACGATCCGGTCGAGGGCAGGGGAGATCTTGCGGCCCGACTCCGCGAGCTCGGGAGGCTCCTCCCGGGCGATCGCGGCCATCGTCTCGGCGGCCGATTCGCGCTGGAAGGCGCGTTTTCCCGAGAGCATCTCGTAGAGGACGACGCCGAAGGAAAAGATGTCGGAGCGATGATCCGCCGGTCTTCCCCTGACCTGCTCGGGAGACATGTAACCGACCGTGCCCATGACCGTGCCGGGCTCCGTGCCGGCCGGCGTCGTCGGCGCGCTCGTGGCGACCGACTCGGCCGACACGACCTTGGCCAGGCCGAAGTCGAGGATCTTCACGCGGCCGTCGGCCGTCACGAAGAGATTTTCCGGCTTGAGATCGCGGTGGACGACGCCTTTCTCATGCGCCGCCGCCAGGCCGCGGAGGATCTGAACGGCGTAATCGACCGCCTTGCGCGTCGGGATCGGCCCGGCGTCGAGGCGCTCCCGAAGGCTCTCGCCTTCGAGGAGCTCCGTCACCGCGTAGACGACGCCGTTGGATTCGCCGAAATCGTGGATCGAGAGGATGTTCGGATGGTTGAGCGCCGCCACCGCGTGCGCTTCCCGCTCGAATCGGCCCAGCGCATCCGTTTCCTTGGAGAGCGATTCGGGCAGGACCTTGATCGCCACGTCCCGATGCAGCTTCGTGTCGCGCGCCCGATACACTTCTCCCATGCCCCCCGCCCCGAGAGGGGCGAGAATTTCGTAAGGGCCGAGCTTGACGCCGGGAGAGAGCATTAGAGCACCCTGCGAGCCGCGCCGCTCCGGGGGAGCGAAAGCGAACCCGTCACGTCGGGCCGGCCGGCCCCGGGGACGGCGGGGGAATCCAGGATTTCTCGCGTGACCGGGATTCTATCGTTGCGCGAATGGCGGCGGCGGAAACCGGGGACTTCGGTTTCCGCCTTCTCAGTGCGCCTTCCGGGTCGGAGGCATGGCGCCAGGCACACGGTCGGCGACCATGATCGACGCGGTGTCCTGGCTGGCCGACAGCACGAGCGAGGCGCCGTCGGGCGACAGCCCGAAGGATTCGCTGACCCACTCGCGCGAGAAGCCCGCGACCGGGCGGCGCGTCGCGGCCGTGTCGCGTCCCGGCGCGAAGTCCTGCACGTAGATTCCGGAAAGCCCCTTTTCGTTCTCGCCGACGAAGTAGATCCGCTTCCCGTCGCGCGACCAGCGCGCGCGCCCCCAGATGATCGCCGGCGCGCCGATCGTGTACCGCACCTCGATCGTGAACGAGACCTGCTTTCCCGACTCGACCTCGAAGACGTGGATCGTGTTGCGCAGGGACAGCCCTCCCCCCTGATCCACGTAGAGGAAGTAGCGCCCGTCGGGTGACGTCTCCGGCGTGGTCGGGTAGCCGGTCTGCACGCGGGTCGCCCCGGAGCCGTCGGGATGGATCTTCCAGACGCCGAGCTTCGCCGGATCGCCGCTCCAGTACACGATCCACCTCCCGTCGGGCGTCGTCGTCGGATTCTGCGCGGAGACGCCGTCGTGGGTGACCTGTCTCGCGCCGCTGCCGTCCGCGTTCGCGATCCAGACCTCGAGATGGCCGGTCGCTCGATCGCTGCTCCAGACGATCTGCTTCCCGTCGGGCGTCCAGGCGGGGTCCCAGTCCTGCGCCGGATCGTCGGTCAGTTGCCGGACGGCTCCGCTCTGGCGCTCGAGAGTCCAGAGGTCGAGGTTCCCGCTGCGATTCGAAGAGAAGAGGATCCGTTTTCCGTCGGGTGAGTAGACCGGTTGGCGGTCGATCGCGCTTCCTTCGGCGAGCACCGTGCCCGTCGAGAGCGCGCCCTCCCGGATCGCGATCTCCCGCAGGTTCTGTCTCCGCTGCCGCCGGCTGAAGACGAGGCGCCCCTGAGAGAGCACGTCGGTCGGCGTGACTTCGGAAACGGAGGACGTCGTCCACACGAGGCCGTCGCTCCAGAAGAGCGTCCGCCGGCGTCCCGAGCCGGGGTCGCCGCGAATCACGCGCGATCCCATGCCCGACACGTCTCCCATCAGGTTCGGGGACTGCACGAAGAAGATCGCTTCTCCGTCCCCGGCCCACGAGATTCCCCCGATCTGGTATCCGGGGGAGAGCGCGCAGATTTCCTTCTTTCGTCCGCTCGCCGGCTGCGCCGCCCGGACCTGCCAGTCGGAACCGGCATAGCTTCCGGAGGAATACGCGATCCATCTTCCGTCGGGCGACCAGCGGGGCGAGTGAACGATCCGCTTTCCTTCGTCGGCGAGAAGCGTTTCGCGGCCGCTCGCCAGATCGAGCACCTCGAGGCGCGCGTGCTGCGTCGCGTCGCCGGTCCCTCCGCGCAGGAACGCGATCTGCCGGCCGTCGGGCGACCAGTCGGCGGCGGTGCAGTCGTCCAGAATCGCGCGCGGCTCGCCGCCGACGAGGCCGATCCGGTACAGCGCCTGCTTCGTCCCCAGGTCGCGGATGAAGAGCAGGCTCGCCCCGTCGGGGGAGAACCTCGCGCGTCCGTCCGGTCCGGAGGTCAGGGGCGCCTCGCCTCCGCCGGCGAGCTGCTTGACCCAGATGCGGGCCGTGCCGTCGCGCCACGACGTGAACGCGACGATCCTTCCGTCCGGCGAGGCCGCCGGGTCGCTGTCGGAGCCGGAATACGTCAGGGCGTGGACGCGGACCGGCTCGAAGGAGGCCGGCCGGCGGAGCCACGTCGCGATCGCGCCGCCGACGACGAGGCCGCCAAGCGCCGCGAGCAGCAGCAACGCCGGCGATCGCCCTCGACGGCCGGCGGAGACTCCGGCCGGGACCGGCGCCGTCGCCGCCGAAGGGGCGGCCTCGAGGTCCTTCAGGTCCCGGGCGAGGTCACGCGTCGATCCATAGCGCGCGTCGGGGATTTTCTCGAGGCAGCGCGAAACGATGCGGCCGATCGCCGGCGGCAGCGCGAGATTCTCGAGCGGCTCCTCGCGGAGGATCGCCGTCAGAGTTTCGGGCGAGGTCGCGCGCTTGAACGGATTCTTCCCCGTAAGCAGCTCGACGAGGATGATCCCGAACGAGAACTGGTCGGAACGGAAGTCCACGCGCTCGCCGCGGGCCTGTTCGGGCGACATGTACGCGACCGTGCCCATCACCATCCCGGTGGCCGTCCGCGCCGAGTCGGCGGTGATCATCTGCGAGCCGCTATCTCCGGAATGCTCGCTGAGGCGCGCGAGCCCGAAGTCCGCGATCTTGGCGAGTCCCGATTTCGTGACGAGGACGTTCTCCGGTTTCAGATCGCGATGGACGATTCCCCTGTCGTGGGCCGCCGCGAGGCCTTCGGCGATCTGAGCGGCGAGGTCGATCGCCTTCTTCGCGGAAAGCGCCCGGCCGGTCAGCGCCCTCAGGTCCGACCCCTCGACCAGCTCCGCGACGAGAAAAGCCTTTCCATCGGCGCTCCCGACGTCGAAGACCGTGACGATGTGCGGATCGGAGATCGAGGAAGCGGCGCGCGCCTCTCCCTCGAACCGGCGGAGCCGCTCGGCGTCGGCGGCGAATTCCTCGGGGAGAACCTTGAGCGCCACCTCGCGTCCGAGCCGGGTGTCGCGCGCCCGATACACCTCGCCCATGCCGCCGGCTCCGAGCAGGGAAACGATCTCGTACGGACCGAGGCGGCTCCCGGCGGCGAGCGTCACGGCAGCCTCACGGCCGCTCCTGGCGCGACGCCAGAAGTTCCGTCCAGTTCGCGACGAGCGTGATCGAGCTCGCTTCGGGCGCGTCGGACGTGGCCACGATGAATTTCTGGCCGTCCGCCGTGACGTCGAAGAGCGGCATCGCCATGTTCGGCGGCCGGATCGCGAAGAGCGGGTGAATAGCGTTGACTCGAACGGAGCTCGCGCTCACAGCGAGGTCGGCTTCCATCAGCCGATTTCCCATCGTCAGGAAGTAGAGTCTGCCGCGGCCGTCCCAGCGGGCCAGCCAGCCGCCGCCGTGCGAAATCTGATATTTGCCGCCCGGACCGGGAAACGGAACCACATAGACCTCGGGGTGTCCGGATTCATAGGAAAAGTACGCCAACCAGTGGCCGTCGGGCGAGAAGATCCCGTCGAACTGGTCCGCCGCGACGGGGGAAACCTGGAAGGGCTTCCTGTCGCCGAAGAGCGGCAGGATCCAGTTCTCACACTGGCCGCTCTTGATGTCAAAAGCGTCGAACGAAAGAGATCGGCCGTCCGGCGACCAATCCACGGAGAAGAGCTGCCCCTCGTTCGGACTGGCCGTGAGGAGCTTCTCTGCCTCTCGGGATCCGTCGGCGGTTTTTCGAAAAATCGCCATCGTTCCCGGGGTTCCCTTGACCGGGCCGGCGTACGAGACGTATTTGCCGTCGGGGGACCACACGGACCAGGTCTTCCCGCCGGAATCGAACGTCAGCCGCGTGCTTTCCCCGCCCGCCGCCGGCAGCGACCACAGGTCGACCGACCGCGTCTCGCGGTCCATGATTCCGGAAAGGATCTGCTTGCCGTCGGGCGAGATCTTGGGCGACCTGTAGATTGCCGGGTTGCCGACGGTTCCGAGGGAGTTTCCGCTGCGGTCGAACCACTCGAGGCGCGACGTTTCCGACCGCGCCTGATACGCCAGGACGGAGTCGCCCGCGGCTGAGCAATCCGCGGCCCGGGCGAGGAAGGCGGCTCTTCCGGAAAGCCTCGCGGTCGCCGGGTCGAACCTCTGGGCGAAGACGTCGAGGCCTCGGCCGAAGAGAAGGTATCCGCCTGCGTAGAGGCCGAAGCAGGAGCCCTCCAAAATGGTCGCCACCTTGCCGGAATCGAGCGAGCCCATCTTGAGGCGGCAATTTCCGTCGGCGCGCCGAGCGGCGAAGAGGAAATGCTTTCCATCGGGCAGGAATGAAGGGCTATCGTGCGTACGCTCGTCGCTCGCGAGCTTCGTGACCCCGCTGGTTCGGCCCCCGGAAGCCGCGATCTTGCGGAGAGGATTCACGCCCACGCCCGGCGGTTTGAACAGAATCGTCTCTCGCGGGCTCCATGCGCCGACAGTTTCCCAATCGGCGTCGGCGAGCGTCTCCACGTCGCCGTCGGAGAGATCCGCGGTCTTCAGCTTGCCGTTCGCGACGAATCCGAGGGAACGGCCGTCGGGCGACCAGAAAGGAGACGCCGCGTCCTCGGTCCCTTTCACCGGCGTGGCTGACGCGGAATTCAGGGGCCGGACCCAGAGCCTGGTGACGCCGTCCTGATCGGTCGCGGAAAACGCCAGTCGCGCCCCGTCCGGCGAAACGACGACGCGGCCGGACCCGAATCCGTAGGAACGGAGCGTGGTGCCGGGAGGCGGCGGGACGAAAGAGAGCACGGGTGCGGGAGGGCTTCGACGCGGTCGGCGAATCGCGAGGATTCCGAGCCCGGCCACGACGACAGCGAGGACGGCGGCGAGCGCCCAGGGAAGCACCACGGGGCGGCGAGTCCCCGCGCGCGCTTCTTCCGCGTCCGTCGCCGCCGCGGGCGATCCGGAGAGCACGTCGTCGATCGTGATCCGCGCCTCTCCGATCGCCTGGAGGCGCTGCCGCGGATCTTTCTGCAGACAGCGGCGCAGGAGAGCACGGATTGACGACGGGACCTCGGGGGGAAGGAACTGCCAGTCCGGCTCTTCCTTGATGACGGCGGCGAGCGTGTCGGAGACCGTTTCCCCGTGGAAGAGCCGGCGCCCGGAAAGCATCTCGAAGAACACGACGCCGAAGGCCCAGACGTCGGCGCGCCGGTCGACCGGTTTCCCGCGGGCCTGCTCGGGGCTCATGTAAGCGGCCGTGCCGAGAATCATTCCCGCCTGCGTTCCGATCGAAAGCGTCGGGGAGTGCGTGAGATCCGGCGAGGACGACACGACGGGGTCGAGAGCCTTGGCGAGACCGAAATCGAGGACCTTGACCGTCCCGGCCCGATCGACCTTGACGTTGGCCGGCTTGAGATCGCGATGGACGATCCCTTTTTCGTGCGCGGCCTCGAACGCCTCCGCGATCTGCCGCGCGATCGGGAGCGCTTCATCGACCGGGATCGCCCCCGACTCGATCCGATCCTGCAGCGTCGGGCCCTCGACGAGCTCGAGGACGAGGGCCTTGACCTCGCTCGAGTCGTCGACGCCGTACACCGCCGCGATGTTCGGGTGATTGAGCGACGCGAGGACCCGCGCCTCGCGTTCGAACCGCGCGATGCGCTCGGGATCGGCGGCGAGGCTTTCCGGCAGGACCTTGATCGCGACCTCGCGGTGCAGTTTCGTATCTCTCGCCCGATAAACTTCTCCCATGCCGCCACGTCCAATGGGTTCGAGAATCTCGTAAGGCCCGAGCTTGATGCCGGGAGAAAGCATCAAGACACCATGCGAGCCGCGCCATAGCTCGCGTAAGCGAGCGACGGCGGGACCCCGGCGCCGAGAGGGGAGAGAATCTCCCAGGCATCGAGCTTCGTTCCGGCGGCGAGCGTCATGGCGTCATCGCTTCGAGTCCGCAGTCCAGTTGAGAAGCAGGTTCAGCGGCGAGGAGGCGACCTCGCCGACGTCGGTATTGACCAGGAATCGCTGGCCGTCGGCGGAGACGTCGTAGCTGAAGAGATCGGTCGCCGAGATGCGCTCCCGCCGCCGCGTCTGGAACAAGGGTGCGGCCGTGCCCGCCTCGAACGAAGATTCGACGACGACCGGAACGGCCATCATTTTCCCGTCGGGAGCGAGGTAGAAGATCTCCTTCCCGTCTCTTCGCCATCTCGGTTCGGCGCCGCCGGCGCTCGAGACCTTCCAGTCGCCGCCGGGTCCCGGGAACGGCGCGACGTAGATCTCCCATTTACCCGACTCGTTGGATGCGTATGCCACCCAGCGTCCATCGGGCGAAAACTGGCCGTGGCTCACTCCGAACGCCGCCTTGAGATACGAGACCGGGTCGCGACTCCCCGCGGGCAGAACCCAGAGCTCGAAGTTCGTCTTCGCGTCGATCGCGCGGAAAAGAAGGTTCCGTCCGTCGGGAGACCAATCGGTCGGGTACTTGGTCCTCTCCGAGACGAGGAGCAGCTCCTCGCTCCCGGAGCCGTCCGAGGCTTTCTCGTAGAGATCGGGGTGGCTCCGGCGCAGCGACTGGAAGACGACCCGCTTTCCATCCGGGGACCAGATGGGGGCCGATTCCAGCGCCGGATCGGAAGTGAACCGCGTCGGGACGCCGCCCGCGGCCTCGTAGATCCAGATGTCCGTGTTCCCCGACTGGGGATCGGTGATGTCGAGCGCGACGCGTTTTCCGTCGGGCGAGATGCGCGGATTCGCCTGGTTGGCGGGCGTTCCGAGCGTGCCGATCGTCCGGCCGCTTCGATCGAACCAGACGAGCTGCGAGACGCCCGAGGCGGCGCGCGGCTGGTAG
Organism: Thermoanaerobaculia bacterium; assembly: GCA_035260525.1. Taxonomy (NCBI): domain Bacteria; kingdom Pseudomonadati; phylum Acidobacteriota; class Thermoanaerobaculia; species Thermoanaerobaculia bacterium. The sequence continues at coordinate 4,853 of DATFVB010000357.1, read as the reverse complement.
ACGAGCTCGCGGTTCCCGGACACGGAAAAGAGGGCGGATTGGGTCTGCGGGAAGTACTGGACGTCCTCGACGAGGGGAGCAGGTTCGCCCGTGACGCGCAGGGCCTTCGTGTCGAAAGGCTGCGCGAACAGGTTCCCGTCCTTCCAGAATACGAGCGATCCTTCGCGGCCCCCGAACGACGAGGACGCAAACGCCATGGCCGAGTGCGCGGGCGACACGCGCTGTTCCTTTTCGCTCGCGAGGCTTCGCGCGTAGATCCCCATTCCCGGGAAATCTCCGGGGGCGCCGAAATTGGCGACCAGATAGAGGAAGTGACGGCCGTCCGGAAGAAAGAAAGGAAATCGATGGCTGCTCTCCCCGCGCGCGCGATCGAGCTTCGTCACCGGCGAGGGGACACCGCCGGACGCGGAAACGCGAAAGATCGGCCCGTCGACGGCAGGCGCGAAGAGGATCACGCCGTCGGGGCTCCAGCTTCCGCCGCGGGCCTCCGGCGCGTCGCAGATCACCTGCGGAGGGCCGCCGGAGGCATCGATCCTCTTCAACTTTCCGTCGGCGAAGAAGCCGATGAGACGGCTGTCGGGCGACCAGAAGGGAAACGACGAGCTCTCGGTCCCGGAGAGAGGCTGGACCGTCAGGGAGCTCAGGGAACGGATCCACAGGATGCTCGCTCCGGAAGAATCGCGCGCGACGAAGACGAGGCGGCGGCCGTCAGGCGAGAGAGCGACGCCGCGCACCGCGGTTTTCTGCGGCGCGACGACCGAAGCGACCGTCGGACGATCGAGCTCCGTGATGCGATTTCCGAGCCGGCGGGCGGCAGCGATCGCGACGGCTGCGACGGCCGCGGCGGCGATCGCCGCGACCCAGGCGAGCCGCTCGCGGTTCTTCTTTCGAGCGGCTCCGGCAGGCGCCGCGGGGAGGGGCTGCGAGCCCGTCTGGCCGATCCAGGTCAGCTCGTTCCGGACGTCGCGGGCGTTCTGCCAGCGGTCTTCCGGATCCTTGGCGAGGCAGCTCTTCACGAGCCGATCGAGCGCGGCCGGCGCCAGCGGCGCCACCGCCGAGATCGGCTTTGGCTCGTCGCGCAGGATCGACGACACGAGCGAGGCCTGGGTCGATCCCGTGAAGGCCTTCTGCCCCGTCGCCATCTCGTACAGCAGGCACCCGAACGCGAAGATGTCGGTCCGCGCGTCGGCGTCCTTCCCCTCGAGCTGCTCCGGCGCCATGTACTGGAACGTCCCCATCACCGTTCCCTTCTCGGTCAGCGGACGGGAGGGTGCCTGCGTGGGAAGGGAAGAGAGCTCGGAGGGCGGCTCGTTCGCCCCGACCGCTTTCGCGAGGCCGAAGTCGAGGAGCTTGACACCCGACTTCGTCAGCATCACGTTGCCGGGCTTCAGATCCCGGTGAACGATTCCGGCTCGGTGGGCGCGGTCGAGCGCGTCGGCGATCTCGACGCCGTACTTCAGGATCTGTTCGGTCGGAAGGGGCCCCTTCTCGAGCCGGTCGGCGAGCGTCTGCCCTTCGAGGAGCTCCATGACGAGATACTCGACGCCGCCTTCGCTTCCGACGTCGTAGAGCGTGCAGATGTGCGCATGCGTGAGCTGCGAGATCGCCCGGGCTTCGCGCTCGAAGCGGGCCTTCATGTCTGGATCGTCGATCAGGTGCGTCGGAAGGACCTTGATCGCGACGTCCCGGCCGAGGCGCGTATCCTTTGCTTTATAAACCTCGCCCATTCCGCCGGCCCCGAGCGGAGACAGGATCTCGTAGGGTCCCAGTCGGGTTCCCGGCGTGAGCATCAGAGATTCCCTGTTCGACGACTCGTCAGGATCAGCAGCGTTCCCTTTGGCCCGGGATTCTACCCCCGTCGCACGGGCCGATCGTTCGGACTCGATGGACAATGCACCCGAGTCGCGCCGCACTCTGACCGTTCGATAGGGGGAGTCCGGCGGGCGTCGTCGTCGTCCCCTCGCTCACGCGCTGCGAAAGGTACCGCCGCTCGTCGGGATTGCGCGCGAGCGCGAGCGCCGACCGGAACCGCTCGCGGGCGGCCTCGCGCCGTCCCAGGCGAGGCTCGAGCTCCCCGATCGCCGCCGGGTAGAAGGGGGTCACAGATTCGAGAGTCTCCCGAGGAGGAGCGTCGGCGCCCTCGGGGAGCTGTGAGACCATGGAATTCAGGATCGCGACGGACGCCATCCTTAGCGCAGCGACTCGTCCGCGATAGCGTCAGAGGAGGCCTCATGAAACGTCGGGAATTCTTCGCCGCCGCCGCAGCGCTTCTCGGCGGCGCGTACGCCGCGGGGGAGGGAACGCCGCCGGCCGGCGACGCCGAGGCGGTGAAGCGGCTGATCGCCGACTATTACGACGTTTTCTACCGAAAGCGCGATGTCGAAAAGTACCGTTTGCTCCTCACGGACGACTACCGCCTTCTCGAAAACGGCGAGATCTTCGACGCCGCCGGCGACATCGCGACGATGCCGGGACCTCGGAGCCGCTACGAGCGTTCGGACCGGTTCGATTTCCGGCAGGTGCGTGTCGATGGGAGCTTCGGTTACGCGGTGTACTTCCTCGATTCCGACATCACCGACGAAAAGCACGGCGCGCAGAAACGGCGATGGCTCGAGAGCGCGATCGTCCGGCGCGAGCGGGGCGCCTGGCGCGTGGCGATCCTGCATTCGACCCGGATTACGGCGACGGGGTGATCCGTCGCGCGTCGCGGGTCAGTCGGTCATGCCTATAATGTATAATAAGGCGTTGACCCCAGATTCTTCTCGCTCTCCGGGATGACCGCCGGCGGCCGACGGCGGCGCGGGATAAGATGGCCGCACCTTACCCGCTTCGGAGGAGCCGCTCTCGGTCCAGCGTGATCGTCCGAGCCCCTTGATCGGGCAACGTGGAGGAGGGCCCATGTCGAGCCGGCGCCGTGTCCTGCTTTCCGTTCTCACGGGTGTGATCTCGGCCGCGATCGCCGGAGCGCAGGGGCTGGATGCCTCGCGCGGGGTTCCTCCGGCGGCCCGGGAGGCCATCTCGCGGGCGATCGGGAGCGACATCTCGATCTTCCAGGAGGCGAAGCTCGGGTCGACCGCGAACGCCTCCCTCGGGATATCCGTCGCGATCTCCGGGGACACGCTCGTCGCCGGAGCGCCCTACGCTCAGCCCGCGGCGGCCTACGTCTTCGTGAAGCCCGCCTCGGGATGGGCGGACACGACGACGTTTGCCGCGAAGCTCACGGCATCGGACGGCGTGACCGACGACGGATTCGGTTCGTCCGTCGCGATCCTCGGCGACACGGTGGTCGTCGGCGCGACGCAGTTCAACATCGGGTCGAAAGGCGCCGCATACGTTTTCGTGAAGCCGGCCTCGGGGTGGAAGAGCACGTCCGCGTTCACGGCGAAGCTCACGGCCTCGGGCGGTTTCAATAGCGACGCATTCGGGAGTCAGGTGGCGATCTCGGCGAACACGATCTTCGTCGGCGCATCCGACGCGAGGGTCGGGGCAAATGCCGGGCAGGGAGCGGTCTACGTGTTCGAAGAGCCGGGGACCGGCTGGGCGACGACGTCCACGTTCACGGCGAGGCTCACCGTCGCCGGCGGCCACGCGGACGACGAGCTCGGAAGCTCGCTCGCGGTCTCGGGCGACACCGTCGTCGCGGGGTCTCCGGGCTTCGGGAGCGGCTTCGAAGCCGGATACGTCTTCGTCGAGCCGGTTTCGGGATGGGCGAGTACGACGGCCTTCGACGCGAAGCTCACCGTTCCCGATTCGGTCGGGAACGTCGGATTCGGCCAGTCCGTCGCGCTCTCGGAAGACACGATCGTCGTCGGCGCCCTGTACGCCCGGATCGGTTCGAACCACGAGCAGGGCGCGGCGTTCGTGTTCGAGAAACCCCCCTCGGGATGGGAGAGCACCTCGGCCTTCGACGCCGAGCTCGCGGCTTCCGACGGCAATTCCAGCGACTACTTCGGGGCTTCGGTGGCGCTCTCGGGTCGAATCGTGGCCGTCGGCGCGCCCCTCAATGCCGGCTCGAGCCCTTTTCCGGGTTCCGCGTACGTGTTCGTGAAGCCGGCGGGAGGCTGGACGACGACGTCCGCGTTCGACGCGAAGCTGAGGGCTTCCGACACCGTGGGGGCAGACTCCTTCGGCGGCGCGATCGCGATCTCGGACGGAACGCTCGCGGTCGGAGCCTCAGGCGCGGCTCCCGGGGGGGCGGTCTACCTCTTCGGGGGGCTTCCCTCGCCGTGCGATCCCGGACGCCTGTGCGTGGCTCCAGTGGCGTTTCCTCCGGCCGAGCCGGTCGACCCGCGGACGCCGTAGCGGGGCGGCGCGGGGATTCAGAGTCACAGGTCGAAAGTCATAAGTCGAAAGTCGGGGAGCGCCGCAGTTCCAAGTCGGACGGTGGCGGGTCGGGCGCCGTCGAATGTCGAAATTCGAACGTCAGTGGGAGCCCCGCCGCGTCAATCGATCTCGAGTGCGATCGCGAGCGCGGACTCGAGCGCATCGTCCCCGGCCGATCCCCTCCAGCCCTCCTGGGGGGAGCCGGAGCTGCTGATGAATCTCGCCTGGGCGAACCTCAACAAGAGCACGCCGGACGTCGAGGCGGCAGAGCGTTACGCCGATTCCGCCCCGAAGCTCGTTCCTCACTGGCACTACCTCCGGGACATCCTGCGCGTTCAGATCCAGGCGGCGAAAGCGAAACAGCAACGGCGCGGGTGACGAACCCGCCCGCGTCCGCTTGATTGCGACGTTCCTGATGGAGCTCTGGAGATCGCCGCGGTCGCTCCGCTCCCTCGCGATGACGAGCCGGGAAGCGCACGTTCTCGGGAACCAGAGTGTCGCCAAAGACGGTCCACACTTTGACGGAAAAC
>DATFVB010000356.1 GCA_035260525.1 Thermoanaerobaculia bacterium | reverse complement strand
GCTTCCGGCACGATGAGGCTCCTCGATCCGCGCGAAACGGCCCGGCGGGGGCTGGACACGTGGATTTATCAGGTTGCGGACCCGCCGGGGCTCGACCTGACGCAGAACGAGATGCTCGGTCGCCTCGCGAGTCTTGGTTTCCGCGTCAATCCGCATTTTCGGAGGCTCGATTCCTTCGAGGACGTCGTCGAATTCATCCGGGAATGGGAAGGCAAGCGCCACGACCTGGAATACGAGACGGACGGTGTCGTCGTCAAGATCGACGAATTCGGGGTTCAGAACCAGCTCGGGACGACGGCGAAGTCTCCTCGCTGGGCGATTGCTTTCAAATTTCCCCCCGAAGAGGCGCTGACGGTCGTTCGCGAGATCGGAGTCCAGGTGGGGCGGACGGGGACCCTGACGCCGGTCGCGCAATTCGATCCGATCGCGATCGCGGGAACCGTCGTGCGCCGCGCCACGCTCCACAACTACGAGGACCTGACGCGCAAAGACGTCCGGGTGGGGGACACGGTCGCCGTCGAGAAGGGGGGCGACGTGATCCCGAAGGTCACGCGCGTGCTCCTCGACCGCCGCCCGCCGGATTCGCCCCCCTTCACGATGCCCGCGGCGTGCCCGGCGTGCGGCGAGGCGGTCGTCCGCGAGGAGGGAGAGGTCGCGACGCGCTGCGTCAACGCGTCGTGTCCGGCCCAGGTCCGCGAGTCGGTGCGGCATTTCGCGGCGCGCAAGGCCATGGACGTCGAGGGGCTCGGCGACAAGCTCGTCGAAAAGCTCTTCGACGAGAAGATGCTGACCGACGCCGCTTCGATCTACGACCTCGACGCCGGACGCCTCGCCGCGCTGGAGCGGTTCGGCGAGAAATCGGCCGCCAACCTCATGGCCCAGATCGAGAGGAGCAAGGGGAGCGGTCTTTCGCGCCTCCTCTTCGCGCTCGGCATCCGGCACGTCGGCGAGAAAGCCGCGCGCTTGCTGGCGCGCCGCTTTCGCACGATCGCGGCGCTCGCGGCGGCTCCGCGCGAGGCGCTGATGGCCGTCCCCGAGATCGGGCCGAACACCGCCGACGCGATCCGCAGCTGGTTCGAGCGCCCCTCCAACGCGGCCCTCGTCGAGCGGCTCCTCGCCCACGGCGTCTCGGGGGAGGAATCGGGACCGGCGGAGCCGTCCGCCGGGGCGCTCGCCGGAAAGACCGTCGTCCTCACCGGGACGATCGAGGGGGTCACGCGGGAGGAAGCGGCGGCGCGAATCGAGCAGGCGGGCGGGAAAGTCGCCGGCTCGGTCTCGAAGAAGACGTCGTTCGTCGTCGCGGGGGAGAACGCCGGGTCGAAGCTCGACCGCGCCCGTGCGCTCGGGGTCCCCGTGCGGACGTGGCCCGAGGCGCTCCGCGAGATGGGCGAATCGTGAGCGGCGCTCCGGCGGTCGCGATCATCGACGACGACCCGGGATCGCGGCGGGCGATGGCCGAGACGCTGCAGCCGCTCGGCCCGGTCGTCGAGTTCGACGACGCGGCCCGCGCCCTCGAGCACATCGCCGAGCACCCCGAGGTCTCGGTCGCGGTGTGCGACGTCGTCATGCCGGGGATGGACGGCGCGGCCTTCCTGCACGAGGTGCGCCGCCGGAAGCTCGACGTCGCCGTGATCCTCGTGACGGCGTACTCCTCGATCGCCGAGCGGGTGCTCGCCGAGTCGGACGACTACCTGGAGAAGCCGGTCGACCGCGACCGGCTGAGGAAGCGCGTCGCGATCTGCCGCGAGCGCAAGCGGCTCGAGAGCGAGGTCGTGCAGCTCCAGGCCCGGCTCGACAAGAAGTACGGCTTCGAACGAATCATCGGCCATTCCGAGGCGATGGAGCGGCTCTTCGACCGGATGCGCACGGTCGCGCCGACCCGGACGACCGTTCTGATCGTCGGTGAATCCGGCACGGGCAAGGAGCTCGTCGCCAACGCGCTCCACCAGAACTCCCCCCGCCGCGCCCGGCGGTTCGTGCCGATCAACTGCGGCGCGATTCCGCGCGACATCCTCGAGTCGGAGCTCTTCGGCCACGAGAAGGGCGCGTTCACGGGCGCGCTCGCGCGCAAGATCGGGAAGGTCGAGCTCGCCCAGGGAGGAACCCTCTTCCTCGACGAGATCTCGGAGCTCTCGGCCGAGCTGCAGGTCAAGCTCCTGCGCGTGCTCGAGGACCACCGCATCATGAGGGTCGGAGGAACCGAGCTGATCGACGTCGACTTCCGCCTGATCGCGGCCACGAACCGCAACCTCGAGCGCGAGGTGCAGGCGGGGCGGTTCCGGAGCGACCTCTACTTCCGGCTCAAGGTCGTCACCCTCGAGATCCCGGCGCTCCGCGACCGGCCGGAGGACCTGCCGCTCCTCGTGCGGCACTACCTCGACCGGTTCGCCGAGGAGCACGGCCGGCCCCGGCGCGAGCTCTCGCTCGCGGCGCTGAAGGCGCTGCAGCAGGCGCCGTGGCCCGGCAACATCCGGGAGCTGAAGAACGTCCTCGAGAACCTCGTCCTCTTCGGGGACTCGGCGCGGGTCGAGCTCGACGACCTCCCCGCCGAGGTGCTGCGGCCGGCCGCGTCGGCGCCCCCGGATCCGGACGCCTCGCCGGTCTCGTCCGTCCGTCCGATGGCGGAGATCGAGCGCGACGCGATCTTCGCGGCGCTCCGGCAGACGCACGGCCGGAGGGGAGAGGCGGCGCGCCTGCTCGACATCGGGCTGCGGACGCTGCAGCGAAAGCTCAAGGAATACCGCGCGGGGAACGGTTCGCGCGAGTTCGGCGACGACGACGAGAAACGTGAGGAGGCTTAGCGATGGACCTTCCGGCCCGGGTGATCGTGTTCGCTCCCGGCATGGAGATCAAGAACAAGCCGGCGACGCTCGTCTCGGTGTCTCCCCAGGGCTATTACGAGCTTCACATGGAGTTCTCGGGACGCCGCCACACCGTCCTTGCGCCGATCTCGGAAACCGGCCTCGTCTTCAACGATCCGGAAGAGGAGTTCGCCAGCGTCGGCGAGATCGAACGATAGGCTGGCGACGCGAGGCATCGAGCCGGGCGGGCGCGTGCCGCCGGCCGGCGGCTCGACGTACGGCTTTCGGTACGCCTTCACCGCCGGCCGTCGACCCGCATCCCGCCGGGCTCGCGCCTCGCGTCGCTTCGATGTCTTCAGAGCTGACTTCCTTCTCGAGAGAATGTCGCGCAGGGCTGGCGACGCGATTCCGTCGCGGGAGCTGGCTCGGGGGACGGGAGCGCATGGCGGCGGGGCGGCTCGTCGGACGAGCGACTCGACCGCGCCGCCACCACCCCTCGCCGACGCTCCCGCATCGCAGAGCTGTCGCCTCGGTGACTTCGGGCGAAAGCTATCCGCGATGCGATAAGCCCCGGGAACGCGTCGACTTCGTCTCCAGATCCGTATCCGCCTCGCAACTCGTCAGCGATTCGATGGCACAGAGAGTGAAATTCCGCTGGCCCTCGTTACGCCGGTGTGATCGACATCCGGGATCTGTCGCAATAATGAGCCCCTGACCGCTTGATCACACCCTGAGCTCCTCCTCGGCGACGCCGCACAGCCGCTCCGCGATCGACTCGACGAGGGACCGCTCCGGTCCCTCGACCATGACGCGGAGGAGCGGTTCGGTCCCCGAGTAGCGCAGCAGGATCCGCCCCTCCCCGGCGAGATCCCGCTCCGCGTCCCGAACGGCGCGGGCGAGCCGGACCACCTCGTCGAGCGGCACGCGACGCCCGATCCGGAGGTTTCGGAGGACCTGGGGGACCTTTCGGAGATCGGCGAGCGCGGAGAGCCGCTCTCCCGAGCGGACGAGGAGCGAGGCGACGGAGAGCGCGGCCAGGATCCCGTCCCCCGTCGTCGAGAGCGCGCCCTGGATGACGTGGCCGGACGACTCCCCGCCGAGCGTCGCGCCGTTCTCCTGCATGGCGCGGACGACGTGCCGGTCGCCGACCGGCGTGCGAACGAGGGAGACTCCGATTCCCGCGAGCGCCCGCTCCAGACCGAGATTGGTCATCACGGTTCCCACGACGACGGGGGGATCGAGCGCCGCCTTCCGCGCGAGGTCGCGCGCGAGGAGCCAGAGGACGTCGTCCCCATCGAGGATGCGGCCGTTCTCGTCGGCCAGGATCACCCGATCCGCGTCGCCGTCGAAGGCGGCGCCGATGCGGAACCGCCCCGAGGCGGCGAGCGAGGCGAGCTTCTCGGGATGCAGTGCGCCGCATCCTTCATTGATGTTCCGGCCGTCGGGCGCCGCTCCGTGGACTTCGGCGAGGGCGCCGGCGTCGGCGAAGATCGCCGGCCCGATCTCGAACGCGGCTCCGTGCGCGCAGTCGAGGACCGCCGCGAGACCTTCGAGCGGCTCCGGGACCGCGTCCGTGACGTGCCGGCGGTACGCGGCGGCGAGCGCCGGGTCGACGCCGGCGACGGCCTCGTCTGCGGGCGCGGCCGTTTCGCCCGGCAGCGACTTCTCGATCTCCGCTTCCGCCGCGTCGGGGAGCTTGAGGCCGTCCGCGCCGAATATCTTGACGCCGTTGTCGCGCCACGGGTTGTGCGACGCGGAGATCGCGATACCGAACGCCGCCCGGCGTTGCCGGACGAGGTCCGCGACGGCGGGCGTCGGGACGACGCCGGCGTTCTCGAGGAAGACCCCCTCCGCTGCCAGTCCTCGCGCGACGGCCGCGAGGAGGCCGGGCGTCGACTCGCGCGTGTCGCCTCCGACGACGCCCCGCGCCGCGCGACCGCCGACCATCCGGCCGAGGATCCGGCCGATGCGGTACACCGTCGGCAGATCGAGGGGATACCGTCCCGCTTCGCCGCGGATCCCGTCGGTCCCGAAGAGGCTCATGCTCCGCCCGTCTTCCAGTGCACGTGGACCGAGACGACGCCCTTGGGCTCGACGACCCGGATCGCGGTCTCGGCCGCGAGCGTCGCGGCGGCGGTGAAATCGCCGGCCCGCCCCGACAGCGAGATCGGGTCCGTGGCCACGGCCTGCGTCCGGGCGACCTCGCTCTCGGGCCCGGTGATCCGCGCCGTGGGGGGGGCCACGCGCGCGGTGACCGCCGCCGCGTTCGCGCCCGTGAAGCGCGGCGTGATCGGGACCACCTTCTCCGCCAGACGTTCGATCCGCACGCGCACGGCGGAGGGCGCGATCGACACGACCTCGAGATCTTCGGGCCCGTTGATGTCGTCGCCGCCGAGCTTGTAGATGCGGTCGCCGGGCCGCGCGTCGGCGAAGTCCATGACCGCCTCCATCTTGGAGGGGTCGGCGATCCGGATGGCGTCGAACGGGCCGCGGAGCCGGACGTCGACGGTATCGGGGAGCGGGGAGGCGATGACCATGTCGCGCGGCAGGTTGACGACCGTGAGCGGAATCACGTAGCCGCGTTCCGAGATTCGTTGCCGCCGCTGCCCCGAGAGCGAGAACCAGAGGAAGAACGCGAGCGCGAGCGCCAGGACCTTCCAGGCCAGGTTCTCGAAGAGCAGCCTCCTCACGGAACCGGGCTCTCCGAGGCCGCGCCGGAGGTCAGATGCGACAGGATCTCGCGCAGCGCCTTCCCGTCCAGGCCGTCGGTCAGCCGCCCGTCGCGGGCGAGCCCGATCGTCCCGCGCTCTTCGGAGACGACGATCGTCAGCGCGTCGGTCTCCTCCGAGATGCCGATGGCCGCGCGGTGCCGCGTCCCGTATTCCTTCGGCAACCCGGTCCGCTGGGTGAGCGGCAGGAACGACGATGCCGACGCGACCCGGCGGTTGGAGATGATCACCGCTCCGTCGTGGAGCGGCGTTCCCGGAACGAAGAGGTTCACGAGCAGCTCGTAGGAGACCGCGGCGTCGAGCCGGACCCCGTTCTCGATGTAGGTCTTCAGGCCGTCCCGCCGCTCGATCACGATCAGCGCGCCGATCCGCTTGGCCGCGAGCGACGTCGCGGCGAGCACGACGTCCGTGACGAGGTCGTCGGTGCGCGGCGCGTTGAAGAACGCGACGAGCGGGTTGCGCCCGAACTGCTGGAGCGCCCGGCGGATGTCGGCGGCGAAGAGGACGATGACGGCGAAGGGGAGATAGAAGAGGACTTCCTTGAGCACGCCGCGGAGCGTCGGGAGCTTCAGCAGGACGGAGAACCAGTACACCGCGAGGACCGCGAGGATCCCCAGGATCATCTGGACCGCGCGGGTCCCGCGGATCAGGAGCAGCAGGTTGTAGATGATCAGCGCGACGACGAGGATCTCGATCACGTCGCGCCAGGTGAAATGGAGCCGGGACAGCATTCCCACGCGCGAGGTCACCGTCGGGATCATCGCCCGATTCTATCCGCCCCCGAATCGGGCCCCGCCGCTTCCCGGAGCGCCGTCTCCATTTGCGCATACGCCTCCGGGGAAGCGCCCGCCTTCGCGGCGGCCTCCGGTCCCGGCGCTCCGGCGCGCAGCGTCTCGAAAAAGCGCCTCGTCGCGGCGACGTCGTGGACCCGCACGACCGAGGCGCCCCGGGCGGCGGCCTCCGCGGCGGCCGCCAGCGACCCGGCGAGCCGCAGCCGCGGGGGGGCGTCCGCGGGGAGGCCGGAATATCGCGCCGTGAAGCCTTTTCGCGACGCGCCGACGACGATCGGGAAACCGAGCTCGCAAAATCGCCGGAGCCGCGCGATCAGGAGCAGATTGTGGGAGGCGCTCTTTCCGAAGCCCAGGCCGGGGTCCAGCGCGATCCGTCCGGCCGGGATCCCGGCCGCCTGCGCGCGCGCCGCCGCGTCGGAGAGGTGGACGGCGATCTCTTCGATCGGCGCGGAATACGACAGATCGTTCTGCATCGTGCGCGGGTCGGTCCCGCGCATGTGCATCAGCACCACCAGGGCGCCGGCGTCGGCCGCGGCCGCGCCGGATCCCGGGTCGTGGCGGAGCGCCGTCACGTCGTTGACGATCGACGCCCCGGCGGCGAGCGCCGCGCGCGCGACGGCCGCCTTTCGGGTGTCGATCGAGACCGGCACGCCGGCCCGCCCCGCGAGCGCTTCGACCACCGGGACGACCCGTCCGATCTCTTCCGCGGCGGATACCTCCGCGGCGGCGCCGTAGACCGGCGGGCGCGTCGATTCGCCGCCGACGTCGAGTATCGCCGCGCCTTCTTGCGCGAGCCGGAGACCGTGCTCGACCGCCGCTTCGACGGAGGGGTACGAGCCGCCGTCGGAGAAGGAGTCGGGCGTGACGTTGACGATCCCCATGAGGATCGGCAGCGGCCGGCCGTCGAGGATTCCTCGCCACTCCACGGAGCGGATTATCGCGGAAGTGTTCGTTCCGCAGCGAGAATGGCAGACCGCAGAGGTCCGTGAGAAGCAGTGAGATCTCCGGTTCCTCGGCCCCTTCGCGGCGCGACGAAGTCTCGCGCAATCCCTGCGCGGGACGACTCGCGACGCGGGAGCGGAAGCGCGGCGAGGGGGTGCCCGTCCGCGCGGTCGAGTCGCTCGTTCGACGAGCCGCGCGACGGGCACGCGCTCTCGGTCCCCGAGCGAGCTTCCGCGACGGTCAGGCGGGTTCCGGAACCAGCCCGCCCGGCGTCCCCGCCGTCGCGGGCGCTCCCGGCGGAGCGACGGGCGGCGGCTTCGGAGGCCCGCTCTTGCGAAGCTTCGAAATGTCGGTGCCGCTCTCCTCGGCGATGATCGCGAGGATCTCCTCGCCGTCGAGGACTTCCTTCTCGAGGAGCGTCTTGGCGATGCGGTGCATCGCTTTCTGGTTCTCCTCGATCAGCTTTCGGCCGCGCTCGTACGCGCTCGTCACGATCCGCTTGACCTCGTTGTCGATCTGGATCGCGGTCGCCTCCGAGTAATCGGGGCGACGCCCCAGGTCGCGGCCCAGGAAGATCTCCTGATCGGGCTTTCCGAACGTGAGGGGGCCCATGCTGCTCATGCCCCACTCGCAGACCATCTTGCGGGCCATCTCGGTCGCCTTCTCGAAGTCGTTGCCGGCGCCCGTCGTCATGTGGCCGCTGAAGAGCTCCTCGGCGATCCGCCCGCCCATCATCACCGTGATCGTCGCGTCGAGGAATTCCTTCGTGTACGAGTACTTGTCCTCGGAGGGGAGCTGCATCGTGAGCCCGAGGGCCTGTCCGCGCGGGATGATCGTGACCTTGTGCAGCGGGTCGGCGTCGGGGAGGATCGCCGCGATCAGCGCGTGCCCTCCCTCATGATACGCGGTGTTCCTCTTCTCCGCCTCGCTCATGATGAGCGTCTTGCGCTCGGGGCCCATCAGGACCTTGTCCTTCGCGAACTCGAAGTCGGTCATCTCGACCTTCTTCTTGTCGAAGCGCGCGGCCATCAGCGCCGCCTCGTTGACGAGGTTCGCGAGGTCCGCGCCCGAGAACCCGGGCGTGCCGCGGGCGATCACCAACAAGTCCACGCTCTCCGACAGCGGGATCTGGCGGGTGTGAACCTTGAGGATCGCTTCGCGTCCCTTCAGATCCGGACGGTCGACGACGACGCGCCGGTCGAACCGGCCGGGACGCAGCAGGGCCGGGTCGAGGACGTCGGGGCGGTTCGTCGCCGCGATCATGATGACGCCCTCGCTCGTCTCGAACCCGTCCATCTCGACGAGGAGAGCGTTGAGCGTCTGCTCGCGCTCGTCGTGCCCGCCGCCGAGGCCCGCGCCCCGGTGCCGGCCCACCGCGTCGATCTCGTCGATGAAGATGATGCAGGGCGCGTTCTTCTTCCCCTGCTCGAAGAGGTCGCGGACGCGCGACGCGCCGACGCCGACGAACATCTCGACGAAGTCGGAGCCGGAGATCGAGAAGAACGGCACGTTCGCTTCGCCGGCGATCGCCTTGGCGAGGAGCGTCTTTCCGGTTCCCGGAGAGCCCATCAACAGCACGCCCTTCGGGATCTTGCCGCCGAGCTTCTGGAATTTCCCCGGATCCTTCAGGAACTCGATGATCTCCTGCAGCTCGACCTTCGCCTCGTCGCATCCCGCGACGTCCTTGAACGTGACCTTCTTCTGGTTCGGCGTCAGCAGCTTCGCGCGCGACTTGCCGAAGGAGAGCGCCTTGTTTCCCCCCATCTGCATCTGCCGCATGATCACGACCCAGATGACGATGAGCACGATCAGAGGCGCCCACGAGAGGAGCATCGCCGTCAGCGTCGAATCCTTCGGCTCGTCGGCCTTGATCTTCACCTTGGACTCCCGGAGCTCCTTGACGAGATCGGGATAGCTCGGGGCGTAGGTCTTGAACTCCGCGGGCTTGGCTCCCGGCCCGCCCTTGAGGATGCCGTGGATCTCCTGTCCGCGAATCGTGACCTCGTCGACCTTCTCCGTGTGCACCGCGTCGAGGAAGTCGGAGAACGTCATCTCCCGGGTGCCGGGCGCGCCGCCGCGGAACACGTTCCACGCCAGGATGATGACCACCAGGATCACCATCCAGAGGAGAAAATTCTTCACGGTCGAGTTCAAGCGGTCACTCCTTGCCGGCCGGGAAATGGTCGATCCGGGCTCCGGCGCCGGCGGCGCACACGGACGCCCGGCTGGACAAGCATAACGGATCGTTCCGCGCTTTTATTGCCCGATTTCGGCCGTCGGGGAAGGGGAAAGGACCGCGATGTGGGGGAGATGGCCGTACTGGCCGGCGTATTCCATCCCGTAGCCGACGAGGTGGTCGTGATCCGTCGACGGGAAGAGGACGTAGTCGACGAGGATCGACGTGCGGCGTTCGTGCGGCCGGTCGACGATCGCGGCGAACCGGATCGACGAGGGATCGTCCGCGCGCAGTTGATTCATTAAGTACGTCTCGATGACGCCCGTGTTGACCACGTCCTTCAGGACGACGACCTCCTTCCCCGCGAGCGACAGGGGGGTCGCGAAGTCGATCTCGACCGATTCCTTCCCTTCGATGTCGCGCCGCATCACGTTGATGAACTCGAAGCCGTGCGGCCGCTCGATCTTCCGGCTCAGGTCGGCGAGGAAGAACGCCGACCCTTTCAGCAGCGAGAGGAGGACGAGCGGCCGGTCCTCGTAGTCCCTGCCGATCCGGAGCGCGATCTCCGCCACGCGCGCGGCGATCTCCGGCTCGGAGTGACGGAGCTTCAGCGTCGGTTGAGCGGAAACCACTTCCGGAAATTCTACAACGTTCTCCGGGCCGACACGACGCCTCGGCGGTTCCGGAAGTCCACTCGTCTCCCGGCCTGGAAACGGAAGGGTTCCCCGGCCCGGGCGAGCTTCTCGAGCGCGAGGAGCTCCGGCCGGGAGAGCGGGCGGCCCCCGGCCCGCTCCGCCATGGCCAGCAGCGCCCGGCGCAGGGCCGCGGAGGGGAGAGCCGAGAGCAGCGCGGAGTCGACGGAGATCTCGCCGCCGCCGCCGGCCAGCCGCGGCAGGACGTCGCGCGCGAACAGGTCGTCGATCCATTCCCGGTCGCGCGAGAGCGCCTCGGCCGAGGCGGCGAGGTTGGCCGTGACGGCGCTTCCGAAGCGGCGCTCGAGAAGGGGGACGACCCTCCGGCGCACCCAGTTCCGATCGAACGCGGGGTCGTCGTTCGTCGCGTCGCGGCGATACGGGATCCGGCGCTCGCGGAGGTAAGCGAGAATCGCACCGCGCGAGACTTCCAGGAGCGGCCGCACCACGCCGTCTTCGCGGCGCCGACGGATGCCCGCGATCCCGGAGAGAGGCCGTCCGCGCAGCAGCGCGAGGAGAACGGTCTCCGCCGCGTCGTCGCGAGTGTGCCCGGTGACGACGGCCGAGGCGCCCGCGCGCTCCCGCATCGCGGCGAGCGCCCGGTAACGGAGCTCGCGGGCGGCGTCCTCGCGGGATCGCCCCCGCGGCGGGACGGGGAGGCGCTCCTGGAAGAAGGGGACGCTCCGCCGCCGGCACCACGCTTCGACGAAGGCGGCGTCGCGGCGCGACCGCTCCGCCCGCCAGCCGTGGTCGACGTGCCCGGCGGCGACCGACGCCCCGAACCGCGGGGCGACCGCCGCGAGGGCGGCCAGGAGCGCCATCGAGTCGGGTCCGCCCGAGACGGCGGCCAGAAGGGGGCCGGTGCGCGGAAGGTCTCCCTCTTCGAACGCGCGCGCGATCGCCGGCTCCGGCGCGACCGTTCTCACGCCGGCGATTCTATCGTCCGGCCGCGACGATCCCTCCGTCTGTGACGAGGCCCGCGAGCATATAATCGGCCGCGCATGGATCCGCTCCGCGTTCTCATCGCCAAGCCGGGGCTCGACGGGCACGATCGCGGGGCGAAAGTCGTCGCCCGGGCGCTTCGCGACGCCGGCATGGAAGTGATCTACACGGGACTCCGGCAGACGCCCGTGCAGGTCGCCGCGGCCGCGATCCAGGAGGACGTCGACTGCGTCGGAATCTCGATCCTCTCGGGCGCGCACAACGTGCTCGTCCCGGAGATCCTCGACGAGCTCGCCCGGCGCGGCGGCGGCGACATTCCGGTATTCGTCGGCGGGATCATTCCGGACAAGGACATCCCGCCGCTCGTCGCGCGCGGCGTCCGGAAAGTGTTCCTGCCGGGGTCTTCCACCCGCGACATCATCGCGTTCATCCAGGAGGAGATCGGCCAGCGGCAGCGGGCATAATCCCCGCCGCGTTTGCGACTCTCGCACGGCCCGGGCGAAACGTTGACGGATTCCTGGCGAACGTCTCGCGAGGGCCCGGTCGCCCGGTTCTTCCTCGACACCGGGGAGCGCCCCCCGACGCTGTCGCCGGAAATTCTCGGGGAGCTGGCCGGAAGAATCGACCGGGAGGCCGCCGCGGGCGCCTCGGTCGCCGTCATCGCGTCTGCCGCGGCGGGCGTCTTCGCGGCAGGCGCCGACCTCCGCGTCGTCCGCGAGCTCACGCCGGCCGTCGGCTACCTGTACGCCCGGACGGGGCAGGAGGCGCTTTTCCGGATTGCGCGGGCCGCCTGCGCGACCATCGCCGAGATCGACGGAGCCTGCTATGGAGGCGCGCTCGACCTGGCGATGGCCTGCGACATCCGGTTCGCGAGCTCCCGGGCGGCCTTCTGCCATCCGGGGCCCCGCCTGGGGATCGTGACCGGGTGGGGCGGCACCGTCTTCGCTCCGAGGCGAATCGGGGTCGCCCGGGCCCGGCGGCTGTTCCGGTCCGGCGAAGTCTTCGACGCTCCCGCGGCCTACTCGATGGGGCTGGTCGACGAGCTCGCCTCCTCCGAGGATCTTTCCGGCCGAACCGCCTCGGCCGCCCGGCAGATATCACAAGGCAATTGGAATCAGCTATTTCGGTGATGGTGCCGGAGGTCGGAATCGAACCGACACGGGGTTTCCCCCGCGGGATTTTGAGTCCCGTGCGTCTACCAGTTTCACCACTCCGGCGAAGGGGCGGATTATCGGCCCCGGTTTGTCGGAGAGTCAAGCGCGCCGAATTGACGCCCCTATCTCTTTGAGTTAGAATGGCGAGCTCTACGAAGGAGGGCGACTTTGGGCTTTCGAGTTGGCGAAAAGATTGTCTATCCCAACCACGGCGTTTCGATCGTCGAGCAGATCCGCGAATCGGAGATCGCCGGACTCCGCAACACCTATCTTCACCTGCGATTGATCTCGAACAATTCCAAGGTGATGGTTCCCATCGAGAACAGCGAGCTCATCGGTCTTCGCCGGCTCACGATCCGGAAAGAAGTGAATTCCCTCCTCCGGACGCTCGCCAACGGACGGGTCTCGCCGCTCGCGGACTGGAAGGGCCGTTACAAGCAGAATCTCGATAAGATGCGGAGCGGGCGGCTCCAGGACATCGCCGAGGTCCTCAAGGCGCTCAACCACGTGATGCAGAAGAAGGCGCTCTCCTTCCGCGAGAAGAAGATGTACGAGCGCGCGAAATACCTCATCGTCTCGGAGATCGCCGTGATCGACGGCGCGAGCGAGGAGGAAGTCGCCCGCCGCGTCGATCGGGCGCTTGCCCGGTCGATGCAGAAGTCCGCGGCGAGCTGAGACTTCCCGGACGGAACCGAACCGGAACCGGCGGCGTGGCAGGACGACGAATCGCGGTCTGGCTCGCCGCCGTTCTCGTGTCGGGGACGGCACTCGCGGAGACCCGCGGGGAAGTGCTCCGTTCCCTGCTCGCGATCGAACGCCGCGCGCTTTCCGCCGAGACCCGGCGGCTGGCCGATCTCTCGCGGCGGCTCGAGGCGGCGGCGTCCGATCTCACCGCGGCGTCGCGAAATCTGTCCGAGGCGTCGGGCCGGAGCGACGCGGCGCTGGCGGACGCCTCCGATGCCGTCGCGCGCTCCCTGGCCGCGCTCGAGTCGGCCGCCTTCGACGAGCGGCTCGCTCTGGATCGGATCGGGCACCTTCGGGACCGGATCGGCGAGCTCGAGCGAGAGTCGGCGGCCGCGCGGCCGGGACACGAGGACTCGCTGTCGGGAGAATGGCGCGTGAGGATCGACCCGGGAGTTCAGGAGGGCGACCTGCGTCTCTCGCTCGACGGGACGCTGGTCGGCGGATCCTATGTTCTCCAGGGCGGGATGTCGGGCTCGGTCCGCGGCACGTTCGTCGGCGACCGGCTGAAGTTCGACCGGGTCGATTCCCGGCTCGGATTCATCGCGGTCTATTACGGGCGGCTGATGCCCGACGGCGTCACGCTGACCGGAACCTGGGAGGGAACGGAGCTCGCCAACGCGGGGCCCACGTCCGGGACCTGGAGCGCCGTCAAGAAGACGGAGACGGAGGAGCCGTGACGCGGGACAACTTCCTTTTCGCGCTCGTCGGCGTGCTCGCCGGGTTCATCCTCGGCTATTTCGTCGCGACCGGCGGCCACGCCCCCTCCGCCGCGACGGCGTCGGCCCCGGCCTCGGCGCCCGCGGGCTCGGGAACCGACGCGGCGCTCGCGCCCTCTTCCACCGAGCTCGCCGCGAGGGTGAAGGAGATGCAGGCGGCGGTCGCGCGCGACCCGGAAAACGCCGACGTGATGCTCCAGCTGGCCAACGCCGAGTACGACGCGAGCGACTGGAAAGCGGCGGCCGAGGCGTACGAGAAAGTCGTTCCGAAGAAGCCGGGCGACCCCAATCTCCTCACCGACCTCGGTTCCTGCTACCGGAACATGGGAAGGTTCGACAAGGCGCTCGAGATGTACCAGAAGGCGCAGCAGATCCAGCCGACGCACTCGCAGTCGCTCCTCAATATGACGCTCGTCTACGTGTTCGACTTGAAGGACGCCGGCAAGGCGCAGGCCGCTTTCGACCGCCTGAAGAAGGAGCATCCCGAGATCCCGCGGCTCAACGACCTGCAGCTGCGGATCTCGGAGCTTCGCGCCGCAAAGAGCTAGCGCGGATCATACGGGTCGCTATACGGACGCGGGGGGCCGGCCGGCGGCTCGACGTACGCGCCGGTACGCCTTCACCGCCGGTCCGGCCGCCCGCGCGCGTCTTCCAACCCGTCTGACCGCGCCTCGCGGCTTTCGCCGTTGACGAAAGGTCGGGGCCGCGACAGCCCCTCGGCTCGCGCCTCGCCGCGCCTCGGGACGCGGGTATATCGTTTCGAGCATGTCGGACTCGCTTTTCGGCGGCGAAACGCCCGCCGCGACGGAGACGAAGGTCTCCTCTTCCGCTCCGCTCGCCGAGCGGATGCGGCCGGCCTCGCTCGACGAGATCGAGGGCGCCGAAGCGCTGATCGGCCCTGCGAGCTTCCTGCGCCGGGCGATCGAGGAGGATCGCCCGCCGTCGATGATCTTCTGGGGGCCGCCCGGAGTCGGGAAGACGACCGTCGCGCGGCTGATCGCGGCGCGCACCCGTTCCCGGTTCGTGTCGGCCTCGGCGGTCGCGAGCGGCGTCAAGGAGATGCGGGAGATCCTCGAAGGCGCGAAGCGTCTGCGGGGCTCGACCGGCCAGCGGACCATCCTCTTTCTCGACGAGATCCACCGGTTCAACCGCGCGCAGCAGGACATCTTCCTCCCGTTCGTGGAATCGGGCGACGTCACGCTCATCGGCGCGACGACCGAGAACCCCTCTTTCGAGCTCAACGGGGCGCTCCTCTCCCGATGCGAGACGATCGTCTTCGAGCCGCTGTCCGCCGAGGCGATCGAACGGATCCTGCGACGGGCGATCGCGGATCGCGACCGGGGCCTCGGCCGGAGCGGCGTCGAGCTGACGGACGACGCGCTGGCGTTCGCGGCGCGCTTCGCCGGCGGGGACGCCCGCCGGGCGCTCAACCTGCTCGAGGCGGCGGCATCGGACGCGGCTTCCGGCCAGCGGCGGATCACGGCGGCGAGGCTCCGCGAGATCTCGCGCAAGAAGATCCTCCTCTACGACAAGTCGGGGGAGGAGCACTACAACCTGATTTCCGCTCTCCACAAGTCGATGCGCGATTCCGACGTCGACGCGTCGATCTACTGGCTCCTCCGGATGATCGAGGCCGGGGAAGAGCCGCTCTACCTCGCGCGGCGAATTGTCCGCTTCGCGTCGGAAGACGTCGGGCTCGCCGACCCGCGCGCCCTGCGCGTGGCTCTCGACGCCAAGGAAGCGTTCGACTTCCTCGGAAACCCGGAGGGCGTCCTCGCCCTCGTCGAGGCCGCCGCCTACTGCGCGCTCGCGCCGAAGTCGAACGCCCTCTACGTCGCGGAATCGCAGGCGCGCGCCGACATCGAGGAGCTCCCGCAGGAGCCGGTCCCTCCGGTCATCCGGAACGCCGTGACCCGGCTGATGAAGCAGGTGGGCTACGGCAAGGGTTACCGATACGCCCACGACGAGCCGGAAGGAGTCGGCGGGATCGAATGCCTTCCCGAATCGCTGCGCGGCCGCCGGTATTACGACCCGAAGGGCGCGGGGGAGGAACGGGAGGTCGCGGAGCGCCTCGCCGCGATCCGCGCGGCGCGCCGGCGCAAAGCGGAGCGAGAGAAGTAGGCCGCCCGGCGAGTCAGCTGGCGATCCGGACGTGCGTGCCCTGGCGGCGCGCCTCCGCGAGCGCGTCCTGAGCCTGAAGGAGCACCCGCTCGTGAGGGATCTCCGGGACGCCGTAATACGCGCCGACGTTGGCCTTGCAGAAGAATCGCGTCCGGGCGTCCATGACGGGCCGCTCGGAGATCTGCTCGCACAGGCGCTGGGGAAGCTCGTCGAGGCGTAAGGGGGCTTCGGGCAGAAGGATCGCCACCTCCAGACCTCCCCATCGCGACACGATCGCGTCGGGAGGCGCGACCCGGCGGACGGCCGCGGCGATGTGGAGCAGGAGCGCCTTCGTCAATCCGCTTCCGTGCTGCGCCTCGGAGCCCGCCAGCCCCTCCACCGCGGCGAGCATGACCGCCAGCGGCGAGCGGGTCTCCCGCGATCTTTCGACCGCGCGGACGAGCTCCTGCCGGAAGGCGCTCGGCGTCAGGAACCCCGTGAGGTCGTCGTGCCGCGCCTTGTCGCGGAACCAGTCACGGCGGAGGCGGAGGGCGTCGATGCGGCCTCCCGCGATTCCTCCGAACAGGGCGAGCAGGAGGGTCGTTCCCGCCACGAGGAAGGCGTAGAAGTACCCGTTCTCCCGCAGTTCGGTGCGCCATGGGATCTTCTCCACGAAGACCCGCAGGAGGAACGTGGCCGTCGGAACGATCCACCCGAGCTCCGCCCCGAGAAGCGCCAGCCGGCCGCGGGCGGCGCGGCCGCGGGAGGCCTGTTCCACGGAGGATCCGTCACGATCGGGCATGGAGTGATTGTCGCCGCCCTTCCGCCCCGGGGAATAGATGCGTTCGAACCAAACCGGCCGTTCTGACCGAATCGCGTCATCGGACCAGACGGAGGGGAAAAGTGCCGCTCTTTGTACAACTCGTTCAAGACGCAGTGGCGAATCCTTCATGAAAGGGAGGCGCCGCGAGACGTGCCGTCCGGGCCCACCGGTGATGAAACGGGCGGCTGTGACGGGTCGTGACAATCGACGACAACCGAAAGGCGCGGTCAGGCGCGAGCGAGACGGGATGCGGGTCGCCCGCGGCGTCCCGAGGCGTACTGCGGTCAGTACGTTGCAGGGCGCCGCGGGCGGCACGCGCCCGTATTCGCTCGATGCATGGCCGAGCCAGCCACTAATCGACGCGGTAGTTCGGGGCTTCCTTCGTCACCACCACGTCGTGAGCGTGCGATTCCTTGAGACCCGCGGCGGAGATCCGCACGAAGCGCGCCTTCGTCCGGAGCGTCTCGATGTCCTTCGATCCGGTGAGCCCCATGCCGCTCCGCAGGCCGCCGGTGAGCTGGTGAACGAGCCCCGCGAGCGCGCCCTTGAACGGCACCATGCCTTCGATTCCCTCGGGAACGAGCTTCGACAGGACTCCTCCGCCTCCGCCGTTCTCGCCGGCGTACGTCTCCTCGACGTTGTCCTGGAAGTAACGGTCCGAAGACCCCGATTTCATCGCCGCGAGCGAGCCCATTCCCCGATAGGCCTTGAACGTCCGGCCCTGGTAGAGGATCGTCTCGCCCGGGGATTCCTCGGTCCCGGCAAAAAGCGAGCCGATCATGACGACGTGCGCGCCCGCGGCGATCGCCTTCGTGATGTCGCCCGAATACTTGATCCCGCCGTCGGCGATGAGAGGCACGTCCGTGCCCGCCACGGCGCGGGCGCACTCGCGGATCGCATGGATCTGGGGGACGCCGGCCCCGGTCACGACGCGGGTCGTGCAGATCGAGCCCGGGCCGATCCCGACCTTCACCGCGTCCGCGCCGAGCCGCACGAGGTCGCGCGCGCCTTCGAAGGTCGCGACGTTCCCGGCGACGACCGGCGTCTCGGGGAAGCGGTGCTTGAGCTCCGCGAGCGCGTCAAGGACCCCCTGGCTGTGCCCGTGCGACGAATCGAGGACGAGGAGGTCGGCCTGCGCCCGGATGAGGGCGGCCGCCCGCTCCTGGAGGTCGGCGGCGACGCCGACCGCGGCCGCGACGCGCAGGCGCCCGAGCCGGTCCTTGCAGGCGCTCGGATACTTGATCTGCTTCTGGATGTCCTTGACCGTGATGAGCCCCTTGAGATTCCCCTGGCGGTCGACGACGAGGAGCTTCTCGATCCGATGCTTGTGGAGGAGCTCCTTGGCCGTCTCGAGGGAGGTCCCGACCGGGGTCGTGATGAGGTTTTCCTTCGTCATTCGGGAGGAGATCGGGTGGTCGAGCTTCGTCTCGAAGCGCAGGTCGCGATTCGTCAGGATCCCGACGAGCTTGCCGGCGTGGTCGACGATCGGGACGCCGGAGATCTTGTATTTGCGCATCACCGCGAGCGCCTCGTGGATCGGCTGCTCGGGATAGCAGGTCACCGGGTCGACGATCATCCCCGACTCGGAACGCTTGACCTTGTCGATCTCGGCGGCCTGCGCCTCGATCGAGAGGTTCTTGTGGACGACCCCGATGCCTCCCTGCTGCGCCATCGCGATCGCGAGACGCGACTCCGTCACGGTGTCCATGGCCGCCGACACGATCGGGATGTTCAGGCCGATCTTCGCGGTGATGCGGCTTCGGAGGTCCGCTTCGCGCGGATGGATCGTGGAGTGGGCCGGCAGGAGGAGGACGTCGTCGAAGGTGAGCGCGAAGGGGAGGTCGAGAGCGGGTCCGCCCGCGTCGCTCACGCGTTCACCCCGACGGGCGCGCCGTGGCACTTCTTGTACTTCTTCCCGGAGCCGCAGGGGCAGGGGTCGTTGCGTCCGACCTTCGGTTCGCTCCGGTGCACGGTCTCGACGGCCTCGGTGCCCGGGCCGTGCGAGTACGTGACGTTCTTCGGCGGCTGCCGGCGCTGGACGGGCGGCGGCGCCGCCGGTTCGGCTTCCGCCTCCTCGTCGCCCGCCGGCACCGGCTGCAGCCGGAAGAGGTACTTGACGATCTGGTCCTCGATCCGCTCCTTGAGCACGGTGAAGAGCTCGAACGACTCCTTCTTGTACTCGACGAGCGGGTCCTTCTGGCCGTAACCGCGCAGCCCGATCCCTTCCTTGAGGTGGTCGATCGCCAGCAGGTGATCCTTCCAGAGCTGGTCGACGACCTGCATCATCACGTAGCGCTCGTGACTCCGCATCGATTCGTCGCCGAGAAGCTTTTCCTTGGCGTCGTAGATCGCGTCGGTCTTCTCCATCAGCGCCGTCAGGAGCTCGCGCCGCGAGAGCGACGCCGGGTCGACCCCTTCGCGGTCGATGTCGAGGCCGAAGTACTCGCGCAGGTCGGTCCGCAGCGAATCGACGTCCCAGTCGCGCGGGTCCTTCTCCTCCGGACAGCAGCGGTCGAGCACGTAGTCGAGGACGGTGTCCCGCAGCCCGAGGACGTAGTCCCGCCCTTCCTTCCCCTCGAGGATGTCGCGGCGAAGCTTGTAGATCGCCTCCCGCTGCTTGTTCATGACGTCGTCGTACTCGAGGAGGTGCTTGCGGCTCTCGAAGTTCCGGGCCTCGACCTGCTTCTGGGCGCGCTCGATCGCGCGGGACACCATCTTGTGCTCGAGCGGCACGCCCTCTTCCATGCCGAGCCGCTTCATGATGTTCGAGAGGCGGTCCGACGCGAAGATCCGCATCAGATCGTCTTCGAGAGAGAGATAGAAGCGCGACTCGCCGGGATCCCCCTGGCGGCCGGACCGGCCGCGGAGCTGGTTGTCGATGCGGCGCGACTCGTGGCGCTCGGTGCCGATGATGAAGAGGCCTCCCTTCTCGAGGACCTCCTTCTGCTCGGCGGCGCACTTCTCCGCGAGGTCGCGCTTCAACGTCTCGAACTCCTCCGGGTTGGCCGACTCCTTCGCCCGGTGCTGCGCCATCGCCTCGGGATTGCCGCCGAGGATGATGTCGGTCCCGCGTCCCGCCATGTTCGTCGCGATCGTGACCGCGCCGGCGCGCCCCGCCTGGGCGACGATCTCGGCTTCCCGTTCGTGGAATTTCGCGTTCAGCACGACGTGCGGGACCCCGCGGCGCTTGAGCAGGTTCGACAGCCGCTCCGACTTTTCGATCGAGACCGTCCCCACGAGGACCGGCTGACCCTTCTGGTGGAGGTCGCGCACGCCGTCCGCGATCGCGTCGAACTTCTCCGGCTCGGTGCGGTAGATCGTGTCCTGGTTGTCGATGCGGATCATCGGCCGGTGAGTCGGGATCACCGAGACGGCGAGGCCGTAGATCTCGTGGAACTCGTCCGCTTCGGTGTCGGCCGTGCCGGTCATGCCGGCGAGCTTGTCGTACATGCGGAAGTAGTTCTGGAGGGTGATCGTCGCGAGCGTCTGGTTCTCTTTCTCGATCTTGACGCCTTCCTTCGCCTCGACCGCCTGGTGCAGGCCGTCCGACCAGCGGCGTCCGGGCAGGATGCGCCCGGTGAACTCGTCGACGATCAGGACCTGGCCGTCCTTGATGACGTACTCGACGTCCTTGCGATAGAGCGTGTGGGCCTTGAGCGCCTGCTCGGCCGCATGGAGGAGCTCGACGTTGCGCATGTCGTAGAGGTTTTCGACGCCGAG